>JAHRWJ010000061.1 GCA_019090185.1 Immundisolibacteraceae bacterium | reverse complement strand
CTGACCAAGCTCTTCGTCAACCTCCAGCAAAGGGTTTGACTCCAGGGCTGACGTGATTTCCTGTTCTAACTCCAAGGTCGATAGCTGCAGTAATTTAATAGCCTGCTGCAGCTGGGGAGTCATGGTCAGCTGCTGGGAAACGCGTAGTTCCAGCGTCTGTTTCATTCAATATCCTTGAGCGTTAAGTCTCGGCTTAGGTTCCGTGTTCGCGGAGCTTGACCTAATCTGCAGTGACCGATCTGTTTTTAGGCGATGATAAGCAAAAATCGTACCTTAATAGCAGCGGCTTAGGAAGCGAAAAAATATCAGCTGATGTGCCGGATAGGGGGGCAACTAGATAAAGCCGATGGCCAGCCTATAAATTGAAATTTTCTCCTAGATAGACTTCCCGAACCTGTTCGTGCTGCAGGATATGTTCCGGGTCACCCTCAGTCAGCACTCTGCCTTCGTTGACGATGTAGGCGCGGTCGCAAATTCCCAGGGTTTCTCGAACGTTGTGGTCGGTGATCAGCACACCAATGCCCCGTTGTGCCAGGTCGCTAATAGTTTTCTGGATTTCTACCACGGTGATGGGGTCAACCCCCGCAAAAGGCTCATCGAGCAGAATAAATCGCGGCTCTATGACCAGCGCCCTGGCAATTTCTACTCGCCGTCGCTCACCGCCCGAAAGGGCTTGTCCCAGACTATCCCGAACATGGGTGATATGCATATCAGCGAGTAGCTTTTCTAATCGGTTTTGACGCTGCTGGTCGGTCAGATCCCGCCGGGTCTCCAGGATGGCCATAATGTTATCGCTGACCGAAAGCTTGCGAAATACTGAGGCTTCCTGGGGCAGATAACTGATGCCCCCCTGAGCTCGCTGATGCATTGGTTGGTGGGTAATGTTGGTGCGATCCAGCCGAATCTCTCCGGAATCAGCTCGAACCAGGCCGACGATCATGTAGAAGGTGGTTGTTTTACCAGCCCCGTTGGGGCCAAGCAGGCCGACAATCTCGCCCTGATTAACCTGTAAAGATACGCCATTGACCACGCGGCGGGTATGGTAAGACTTCACCAGGCCGCGGGTAACCAGTCTGCTCATCGATAGTGACTCAAGAGGAAGTTATTTTAAATTCATGAACCCGAGCTGCCTGCTTACAGTTAACAGGTTGAAGCAGGCAAGGTGGGAAATAGGGTTGAAGGTTCGGTAATGTGTTAATAGCTGGGTCGTGTTTTTTTAATATTGACAGTCAGCAGTCTCAGGATGGAACCAAGCGATTTTATTGCTTGCCAGGCAGCGTCATGTGTACCCGGCCGCCAGATTCACCACCGACCGCACCCATCGCTTTTACCTTATCTGCAGGCATATCGTAGGTGATATGCGCGCCACTAAAACGTTGATTGCCCTGGACCAATAAGGCATTGCCATCGAGGAATATTTTTTCCTGGGCAACGTCATACTTGATCGTGGTTGCGGTAGCCACCACGTCATCCGGCTTGTCTTGCGGGCGCTGTTTGAATTTGCCTGGTTTGCCAATGGTGGTGATCAGCTGAGGCTCACCATTAACACTGCGGATAATTAATTGATCGCCCTTGAGCTCAAGTGTGCCCTGGGTGAGGGTAACTCGCCCGCTATAGGTGCTGATGCCCTTCTGATCATCCAGCTCCGCACGGTCTGCTTCCAGGTTGATGGGCTGCTGACCATCACTGTCCAGAGCCCAACTAGCCGATGAGCAGAGCACCAGGCTGATGATGCCAGCCAAGCTGCTTTTTGTTGCAGATGATAGATTGGCAGAGAAGCTTGTTTTGGCTAGTTTAGTGAGCAATTTGATACCGTCCGCGTACATTAGAAAGAAGAATCAGGACACCGGTACGACTGTTAACATGCATCCCCACGCCGGTTGTTGTACCACTTTGGTTGATGATGGTCACCGGGCTACGGGTTTCTGCAAAATCTTCTTTCGGGTAGATCAACAGCTCGTCCATTTCAGCGGTTACACGATCTGCAGGTTCGTTACCTTCACTGGTAATTAGAACATCGCCGACCAACACCAGCTCGCTGCCGGCTTCGTTGCTCCAACCGGTGTTAGATATGATGGTCACCGGACCCTTTTGTGGGCGATGGCGAACATATCGGGGTTGATCAAATTCTGAACTACCATCATCACGAAAATGTAACAGTTTGGTTGAATGCAGTTCATAACTGGGGAGACCTGCGCTATCGAGGTTTTTAGAGCCGTATTGGGTCGCCCAAAAGTCCGGACGGTGGGCAATTTCCTCTGATCCATTAATCGGTTGATTAGCCTCCTGTAACAGCCACCAACTCAGTAGCACGGCGAACAATAATCCGAGCTGGCGGTAATCTAGCTGGCGTAAAAAAATTAATAGTCTGCTCAATGGTCAGCGCTAAATCAGTGGTGGTCAGATGAAAGTTCAGGTTGCCGGTCAATAATAAGGTCACACAGCTCGCGTACCGCACCACCGCCACCGTGAGCCCTGGTTACCCAACCAGCCACTTCAATGGCGCATGAATGGGCATCCGCCACCGCAACCGGTAGACCGCATAACTGCATCACCGCAACATCGGGTTGGTCGTCGCCCATGTAGGCCACCTGCTCAGGTTGTAGGGACAATTTCTCGATAAGCTCATTGAATGCGCTGAGTTTATCTGACTGTCCGGCGTAGTAATGCTCGATACCGAGCTCCTGCATGCGTCGGTCCACTGCGCTAGAGCTGCGTCCCGATATGACCGCGACATCAATTCCCTTGGTGATCAGTTGCTTAATTCCATGGCCATCTTTGACATTAAAACTCTTATATTCGGCGCCGTCATCACCGAACCAGAGCCGACCGTCAGTCATCACCCCGTCGACGTCCAGAATCAGTAATTTGATCTGCGCAGCCCTACTCAAAAGCAGCTCGCTTAAACCATTATTTTCATTATTCATAAACTCAGACTACCCCCGCACGAAGTAGGGTATGCATGTTGAGCGCCCCAACCAATTTTTTGTCAGCAGAGAGCACCAGCAGCGCATTAATTTTTTTATCGTCCATTATTTTGACCGCCTCCGCAGCCAGTGACTGTTCGGCGATGGTGACAAAATTACGGGTCATTAACTCAGACACTTCGGAACTGTGTATATCAATACCGGTTTCTAGTACCCGGCGCAGGTCGCCATCTGTGAATATCCCGGTTAGGTTGTGATTAGCGCTAACCACTGCCGTCATGCCGAGCCCCTTGCTGGTCATTTCCAGCAAGGCATCTGCCAGAGAAGCAGATTCAGAGACCGCAGGAATTGCCCCACCAGCAACCATCACATCCTTTACATGTAAGAGTAATCTTCGGCCCAGCCGACCAGCGGGGTGGGTGCGAGAAAAATCTTCCTCGGTAAATCCTCGTGCTTCTAATAGCGCTATAGATAAGGCGTCACCCATCACCAGGGTCGCTGTGGTGCTGGCGGTTGGTGCAAGGTCAAAAGGGCAGGCTTCTTCGGCGACCGACACATCAAGAAAAATATCGCATTCGGCTGCCAGGGTGGAATTGCGCCTGCCGCAGATCGCGATCAGCGGCACACCGAGCCGCTTTAAAATCGGCAATAGGGTCAGTATTTCGTTGGTTTCTCCCGAATTGGAAATAGCCAACACCACATCTCCGGCAGTGATCATGCCTAAATCACCATGGCTGGCTTCACCGGGGTGAACAAAAAATGCCGGGCTACCGGTACTGGCCAGGGTAGCTGCGATTTTTCCGCCAATATGGCCCGATTTACCCATGCCTAAAACAACGATTCGGCCACTACATTTGATCAAATGCTCGCATGCGGAAACAAACTCATCGTTTATGCGCTCGCTAAGTGCAGTAATGGCCGCTGCTTCGGTGGCAATCACGGTGGTCGCCATTTTGATAAGTCGTTGTCTGTTCAGTT
>JAHRWJ010000006.1 GCA_019090185.1 Immundisolibacteraceae bacterium | reverse complement strand
TAGAAATCCAGCAGCGCCGGCACCAGGTCGTTTTTCAACAATATTCGTTTGCGGGCGATCAACCAATCATCACCCTGACCCCTCAGGGTCAATTCATAATCGCCAAAATTGACCAGCCGCTCACCTCGATGGGGCTGAAAGTACTGCACCATCCAGTTGGCTTCGACGACGATGGTCTCAGCCGTATCCAATGAAGCCACTATGTTAGTAACAAAGTGAGTGGTTCTAGGCAACGGCATGGCGGTAACCGATTTACCGGATTCAACCCGCATCACCCGCTCTTCGAGCCCGCGTCGAGCGTTATGATAAATCTGTGAAAGCTCCCGATCAGGATCATTGGTGGGCTCATCTTCATTCCGCCAACCCGGCACCCAATAGATGGCATCGTCTGCGTACAGCTCTAGCCATCGTTGCCAGTTGCGTTGATCAAGATATTTACTTTCTCGGTAGAGCAGGCTGGTCGCGATGGCAGTGGCATCGATTTTAGTTTCCATCATCACTCTCCCGCCTCCATCAGTCTGAGCCATTCCCGGTAACCGGCGTGAATACCGGTTTCATCGCCAAAGCCAAGACCTGCTTCATTAGCACTCTTTCGAGCAGCGCTTAAGGCCAGACCCCGGTATGAGTCCACATCTGCTGGCCCGGCGGCCATGCCCCTGGAGAAGCCCTGTGGAGTCCCCGCCGTAGTCGCTAATAACCCGGCTTGACTGAGTTCGTACATCACATTGTCATCTGAGCTGGCCAGGCCGCCGGCATTAAAAAACTCTTCATACTGGCGGATCCGAAACCGTCGCGCATCTGGGCTCTCACCTTTTGGCGCCAGGCAGTGGGACACCATGCGGGTTTTGTCAGCCGCTAAAGGCTCCCAGGTGCGCACCTGCAGTGACTGAATATCAATGATCTGTAAATTGGGGAAAATAGTCAGGTTACGCTGGCGCAACATCCAGCTCAGGCGATCTTCCCCCACCGCTTTACTGACCCGGTCATAGTTCTGTTGGTCGTAGGGTAATGGCCGACCGGCGGGTTCCTGTCCTGGCGCCCCTTTTGACCAGGACATGGCGTGACCACGATCAAAACTGACCGTACCCGCAACCACGCTGTTGTTGTCATCGGCAAATCGCTCAATATGCTCCGGAACCTGCCGGGGCGGACGCTGACGAACAATGTCGACAAACGATGCATGGGTAGAGGCAAAGTGATAAGCATCAAGACCATTTTCAAACTGCAGCTTCCAGTTACCATCGAAGGTATAACGCGAACCGCCGGGTAAAAACTCTAGCCCATCCGGGGCCTGATCAGCCACCAGGTCAATTAACGCCTTCGCACCGCCAAGATGATCACTCAGGGTCGGCACATCCGCAGCAAGTGAGCCAAACAGAAAGCCCCGATAACTCTCCAGTCGTGGAATCGATACCAGGTCATGGTTCTGCTGCTCAAAGTCCGCCGGATAGTGACCCGTTTTCTGGTCGGTCAGGTCCAGCAGAGCACCCCCGCTGTTATAGGTCCAGCCGTGATAAGCACAGGAGTGGAACTGTTTGTTACCACTGCCTGTTGGACAGAGCAGGGTGCCGCGATGGCGGCAGCTGTTCAAAAACCCGCATATTTCACCTTGCTGGTTTTTAGTGATGAGCACCGGTTGACGACCGATGTTGCGGGTAATGAAATCATGGCGCTGCTCAACCTCGCTGGTTAAACCAAGAAACACCCAGGTGGCTTCAAATATACGTGCCATTTCCAGCTCAAACAGTTGCGGGTCAAGATAGACATCGCGATCAACCCTGAAGATGCCCTCATTGGGGCGGTCATCAATCAGCGCCTTAAAATTTCTCGGACCGGTGGCGTCAGCAGTCATTAAATTGTGTCCTTCCTTTTGTTAAAAAACCGGCCAACACAACCCGTGCCGGGGAAATAAAACGGGTGCCAACAGGCCATCAACCAAAGTAATCCGCATAGGGGAAATCACTGCCCAAACCGATCAACCTCTGTTGGCAATAAGCATCAATCCGGCTCTGCTGATCGGCAGATATCAGCTCTGATGACTGACCCTTTTTACCCTGGCGAATCATCTTGCCGTGGGGCGGGGTTAATGGTGAACCAACGCTGAAGTGAAACTTATGGTCGTTACGACGCATGTACTCATAAGAGCTCAGTTGCAGGACTTTTTGCAACTGCGCTGCATCCAGCTCAACCCCAAGGAACTCAGCAATTTTTATCACCATCGCCTGCGGATCCTCCTGCATCTGCTCGTAGGTTAAGAAGCATACATTAGGCCGATCCCGCCAGCCCCAGTAGCTGGCGGTAAAATCCGCCCAGGGCCGCCAGAAAGCCTGATCAGACAGGTACAAATCGAGCCAGGTTGGCACCGAGGGCATCAATGGGCCGAGCATCACCGCCCGCATAAAATGGTAGCTGGAAACAAACACATCTTTGGGATCACGGATCACACAGAGATATTTAGCCGCCGTCGTATAGGGCACCAGCTCAGCACAGGCATGGGTTTTGATGACCCGTTGGCCGGTTTTAGAGAGCTGCATCGGCCTGGGATCTTGGAGTGATAATCCCGTCCCGCTGGGCGGCGCCTCGTTCCAGGGAATCACATCATAGATCGAGTCAAACTCAGCCTCACCATGATTAATAATCTGATGGGCCACCTGCATCGCCCAGTGGGTCCCGCTTTTAAAATAACAACAAACCAGCAGATCCCCTGGCCCGGGCTGATAATCGGCAAAGGATTGCGCTGCCTGGGCATCAGTACGCTGCTTGATGGGGGTGAAATAACGCTGAAACAGCGTTTTCTCTAATCCCAGCAGCCGAATCATCCTCATCAGAACTGGCAGCAAAGCAACCAGCAGCCGAGCTTTACGGCGTTTTTGATCGACCTGCTGGCGCTGCTGATCCCTTGCCTTATGCAGATCATCAAAGTTGATACCGTCCATCCGCGCTCCCCCGTGAATTGGTTTCATCGTAAAGCCAATATAAAGGGGTTCCCACCGAGCTGACAATTATCAGCCTTACCAAAATTGGCTTTTTTAATTCAAATCGCTACCCTGTGCGCCGCTTTTAGGGAGCAAGCAACTTTAACCGGTTCAATCCTGATCATGGATGAGTAATTCAGATGAACAACCAATCGATCAACGGCGTCAACATCGCCTATCACACCTCCGGCAGCGGCACGCCGGTACTCATGGCCCACTGCTCTAGCGACAGCCATCGCCAGTGGTCGTTTGTCGACGCTTTGCTCCCCGGCTATCAACTTATCGCACCGGATTTAATTGGCTATGGTGGCTCTGATGCCTGGCCAACCCGGGGTGACATGCCCTTCAATGCCGATGCTCAGGTAATCGATGCGCTGATCCAGCAGAGCACCGAGGCGGTTCATTTAATTGGCCACTCTTACGGTGGCGCCATGTGCCTGGAAACCATCGTGCTGCAACTGCAGGCCAACCGCCTCAAGGTGAAAAGTCTGCTCTTGATCGAACCGATCTATTTTCATCTGCTAAAAAACAGCCGCTACGCGGATCAATGGCTGGCAATACAGGCAGTTGGCGACAACTGTACTGCCTGTATCGAGGCAGGTGATTTGTCCGCTG
>JAHRWJ010000060.1 GCA_019090185.1 Immundisolibacteraceae bacterium | reverse complement strand
TGGGGTTAAGTTGAGCCCATTTAACACGACCGGTCGCTATCGTCTGCCAAAGTTAGGGTGGCTTTAGCAAAGGGGGAATCGGCTTTAAGTTCTGAGTTTATTCGGAGAGGTTGTTCATTTCTTTTGCTTGCCCAAAAGAAACGAACCAAAGAAAAGGGCACCCCAATAGCGCTCTCATCCCCCAAAGCCAGTGATTTTGCGGGTTTGCGCGAACTCGCTACGCTCAAACAGCGCGCTGCACTGATCCGAAAAATCACTGCCTTTGGGGGCGCGCTATTAGGGGATAGGTAAGTCAAAATCTAAACCAACCCAATAAATCAACACCCAAAAACCAAAAAAGCCGGCCGATCTCTGCAGATCAACCGGCTCCAAAAAAATCAGCGATTAACTAATTTTTAGATAGTACTTTTTAGATAATACCCATCGAATCCAGTGTGCTGAAGATCTCATCACGCTGGGCCTGGGTGGGCTGATCAACCGGCGGCAGAATCGGGCCGGCCTTCAGACCAATGGCTTCGTACCAGACTTTCATGTTGGCCAGGGCGGTGGCGTAGGTGGCGGTCTCTTTAACCACCCAGAGGAATTTGTCGCCGTAGTATTCGCGCACGTCGGCGAGCTGGTCGGAGATTTCCAGGGCTTTCATGTGCTCGCCGGCGAAAGCGGCGGCCATGTATTCGCGCACCAGGTGACGTTTTTTGCCATAAAGGATGTAGGAGAGCTCACCCCAGCATACCTGTCCACCGAGACGAATATCTTCGGCAAACCAGGTTTCGAGCGGTTCCATGACGATGAAATCGTCGGGCATGATTTGGCGCAGTTTGAGGGTTTCCTGACGATTCAAAAATCCCTGCTTAACACCGATCATGGTTTCCAGATCCGCCAGACGACGCATCAGGTCGAACTCCATTACCTTGCCGGAAACCGGGGTGCGATAGAGGCAGATTGCCAGGTCGCTGTGGTCGGTCATGTATTTGAAATAGGCGTAAATTTCGTCGTCGGTACGCAGCTGCACCACCGGGTTGATCACTTCGGCACCGTTAAAGCCGAGTTTTTCGACGAAGGCCATTTTCTCTAGTGCCTGATGGACACTAGGATCAAGAATAATGGTCCAGAGATCGGCACGGCCTTTGACCGCATCGGCGACAATTTCGTGATAACGGAACCAGTCGGACAGGGTCATGTTCCAGCACTCGGCGATAAAACCACCCACGACCAACCCTTCAATACCCATCTCGATGTATTTTTCGATGTTCTCACGGATGCCAGCTTCGTCCATTTTCAGGTCGGGGGTCATCGGTGTTAACGGGCACATGTACCAGTTACGAACGTTTTTCAGCGCCCACTGTTTGGTTTCACCACGGGTAAAGTCCATTTGCTGCTCCTAAGTTCACTAAATATGATTTGAAAATTAATCGATCGGCCAAGGGTTAAAGACGTCAATAGCAGAATTTTCGCGCCGGCCTGAATAGATGGGTCGCCAGTCTACTATGGAACGACCGGGGCATAAATTCACAGCGGCTCAGTTGCCGGGTGAGTCGTTTAGTTGAGCCCCGGTCATCACCCGAATCAACTCCATTGTGAAAAAAACTAACGCGATTTGGTTGCCGATTCTAAAGAGCGCCGCCAGCGATCCGATAATGGCTCTGACGACTCAACAGCAGGTAACGCAACCGCACCCATGACTATCGACACCCCCAACGGACTGGACCTGGATATGTTCCAGGAAATGCAGGAGCTGATGGAAGAGGATTTCCCGCTGCTGTTACAAACCTATCTGGATGACACCCCGCTGTTACTGGAGCAGATTAATAACGCCAATAGTACGGCTGACGCTGCCAGCCTGGCGGCGGCGGCTCACCAGCTCAAGTCGACCAGCGCCAGCCTGGGGTTTGCCCTACTGGAAACCCTGGCCGAGGAACTTGAGACGATTGGCAACGGCGGGGATGGGGTGGATGGTAGCGAGGCGCCCGCCCTCTACGAAAAAGCCCTGGCCAATTTCAACGAGACGAAACCTTTTATATGCAAGCATCTATAATTTGAGCTTGAGCCGCTAATTGAGCCTGGCTACTGGTTTTCTGCTTATTTATTGACCTATCGGGTTCTCTACTTCTCTATCCAGGGCAGCACTGCCTGAGCGGGTGTGAAAGCGTACGCCGTCACCGCCCTCCAACGAAAACATGCCGCCACGTCCGGCCACCACGTCGATCAGCAATTCGCCCTCGCCCCAGGCGCTGTACTGCTGGCGGTCGATATAAAACGGTTGCCCGCCAATCGTGCCCAGCTGCAGGTCGCGCTCACCCAGTATCATCTCGCCGCGCGGATAACACATGGGTGAGCTGCCATCACAGCAACCACCAGATTGATGAAACATCAACTCACCGTGACGCTCGATCAGACTTTCAATCAGTGTTAATGCAGCGCTGGTTGCCCGCACCCGGTTGAGGGTTGCCAATCAGAAAAACCCCATCGCCTTGGGGCTATAGCTCACCAACAGGTTTTTGGTCTGCTGATAATGATCGAGCATCATCTTGTGGGTTTCTCGACCGATGCCGGACTG
>JAHRWJ010000333.1 GCA_019090185.1 Immundisolibacteraceae bacterium | reverse complement strand
GCCCCCTGCCGGGTTGATCAGCGCGAGATGACCAAGGCTGACCTGATCACGGTTGAAGGTATGTCCGCCGAATCTCTGACTGCCGGTATCAACTGGCAGTGGGAAACTTTTAGCGAATATATGGACGTGGCAGAGGCCAGTAGCATCGCCATCAATACCGCATTTCTGGTGCCGTTAGCGCCGTTTCGTACGTTCGTACTCGGTGAAGAGGCCTCTGAGCGCGGTGCCACTCATGCCGAGACCCAGCAGCTCACTGATATGCTGAGCGAGGCGATGAAAGCTGGTGCTTTTGGGTTTTCTCTGAGCTTGATGAATCAGCATATTGGTTGGCAGGGCAAACCGCTGGCGACACGGTTGGCCAGCGACCAGGAGCTGAAAGCCTATTCCAACCTATTGCGGGATCTTGACCGCGGTATTATTGAGGTGGCAGTGGTCAAAAAGATCGGCACCCTGGGTCAGGATGAATATGACGTCATCGACCTGCTATTGGCTGAGAGTCAGCGTCCGGTCTCCTGGTTGGCGGTATTTAACCGCATGGATCAGCCCGAGGCCGCAGCTAATATGTTGGCCAAAGCCGATCCGCTGATAAAACGTGGTGCCATTCCCCAGGTGCTTAGTCGGCCATTAACTGCCGAGTTTAGTCTTGATGCTAACCCGTTGATTCTGGCGGACACCATCGCCGGACAGGTGCTGTTTAACCGACCGCTGGAGGAGATTGCTGCAACCTGCCAAGATCCTGGTTTTCGTCAGCAATTGCGCGACAACATGGAGCGGGGTGCCTTGTACGCCGGTCAGTTCCCGTCGACTTTGGTCCAGAGTGTAGCCAACCCGAAATTACAGAAATACGTTGGCCAGACGGTCGCCGAGATTAGCGCTCAACGTCAGACCGATGCCTTTGATACTTTTTTTGACCTGGCGTTGGAAGATGACCTGGCGATGCGCTTTGTCGGTTCAGCCGCCAACAACGACTGGGATCGCATTCCAGAGCTGATCAACGATCCGCGCACCATGATTGGACTCTCTGACGGTGGTGCTCATTGCGATATGCTTTGTGAAGCGGGCTATGCGACTTTTCTGCTCGGCTATTGGGTGCGTGAGCAGCAGGTAATGTCGCTGGAGTACGCCATCAAGCGGATAACGTCTGAACCGGCAGACATTTTTGGTCTAAAGGATCGTGGCCGATTACAGGTCGGTAACCCGGCGGACCTGGTGATTTTTGATCCGCAGACCATTGGTTCCGATCTGCGACCAACCACCCGCTACGACCTGCCAGCTGGTGCTCCGAGACTCTACTCGCAGGCGAAAGGGATCGAGCGGGTCATCGTTAATGGCCAATCGATTTACCAGGATGGCGAACCGACCGGTATCCAGAGCGGTAAAGTGCTCCGTTCTGGCGATTATCAGTGATTAAAACAGTCTTTAAAACCACGCCGAAGTAGTAGCTTAGAGCGGAGGTCGGGGTGTTATTGTAAATTTGTTCCAGCCCAACCAGTAATCGCACAGGGCTTGGGCCAGGTCGATATAGCCTTGTAGCCGGGCTGGTTTGGCGATGTAGCTGTTGGCATGTAACTGGGTTGCTTTGGTGATATCGTCCGGGTTTGCGGATGAGGTCAAGATAACCAACGGCACAGCCGCGCAAGCTGATTTTTTTAGCCTTACCAACACTTGCCAACCATCAACCTTGGGCAGTGTTAGATCGAGCAGGATTAATGACGGCAATTGAGAGAGCTTGCTCGCGTTGACCAGATAATCGAGTGCTTTATTACCGTCGCTAAGGTGTAACAGCTCAACCTCCAGGTCTGCTTTGCTCAGTGACCGGCGCATTAATTCAGCGTGATCTGGATCATCTTCGATCAGTAGAATCAGGGGCGTTTTGTCAGACAGGGTGCTAATCGTTTTATTCATTGCGGCGTTTGGTTTAGTAAGTTTGGCAAGAAGAAAGAGATTTTGGTGCCCCCTAATGCAGAGGGGGACTCCACCCATATCTTGCCTTCATGGGTGTCAATGATTCGTTTTACCGTCGCCAGACCAATCCCCGAACCTGGCTGCTCAGGGTCGAGTTGGTCAAACAGCGCGAAGACCTTGTTCTGGAACTGTAGCTCGATGCCACGGCCGTTATCGTCAACAAAGAAGCAGTTTTTTTCCGGGTCCCAACCCAGTTCGATTTCGATAGGCCGATCAGGGTGGCGAAACTTTATCGAGTTATCGATCAGATTCTGATAGACCTGCGCCAGCGGGTCTGGATTGCCATTGACGGTAGGTAGGTCGGGGGCGACTGTGATCTGCGCCGATGTTTCAAGAACCTGCCCGGCGACCCGTTCCAGCGCATCTTCAACGATGTCGTTCATCGCGGTTGGCGTGGTGCTGTGTGGGGTAATGCCTAAACGGGAATATTCCAGCAGCTCCGTGAGCAAAACATGCATTTTGCTGGCTGCCTTATTAATGCGGCGCAGGTCGCTCTGGGCATTTTCCAGGTCGTTAGTGGCGAGGTTTTCGGCAAGGATTTCGGAAAAACCTTCGATCGTCACCAGCGGGCTTTTTAAATCATGGGAAATGCTATAGGTGAATTGTTCGATTTCAGCCTTCTGCTGCTTTAATTCTTTAATGTAATGATGACGTTCGGTGACGTCTCGAACCACAGTAACAATATAGGGGGCGTTGTGCAGTGTAATGGCCTTTACATGGGCCTCAACTGGAAATTCGCTTTTGTCTTTGCGAATATTCATTGCTTCTTGCACTACCGTTCTGGGGTTGTTTGTTATGGCCGTTAGTGCATCACCCTGACGGTGGCGGTCTCTGGGGGTGATCAGTACGCTAATATGCTGGCCACGCAGCTCATCAAGCGACCAGCCATGGCTGGTCGCTTGATGAGCTGCGTGGCCAGCATATTAGCGTACTGATCACCCCCAGAGACCGCCACCGTCAGGGTGATGCACTAACGGCCATAACAAACAACCCCAGAACGGTAGTGCAAGAAGCAATGAATATTCGCAAAGACAAAAGCGAATTTCCAGTTGAGGCCCATGTAAAGGCCATTACACTGCACAACGCCCCCTATATTGTTACTGTGGTTCGAGACGTCACCGAACGTCATCATTACATTAAAGAATTAAAGCAGCAGAAGGCTGAAATCGAACAATTCACCTATAGCATTTCCCATGATTTAAAAAGCCCGCTGGTGACGATCGAAGGTTTTTCCGAAATCCTTGCCGAAAACCTCGCCACTAACGACCTGGAAAATGCCCAGAGCGACCTGCGCCGCATTAATAAGGCAGCCAGCAAAATGCATGTTTTGCTCACGGAGCTGCTGGAATATTCCCGTTTAGGCATTACCCCACACAGCACCACGCCAACCGCGATGAACGACATCGTTGAAGATGCGCTGGAACGGGTCGCCGGGCAGGTTCTTGAAACATCGGCGCAGATCACAGTCGCCCCCGACCTACCTACCGTCAATGGCAATCCAGACCCGCTGGCGCAGGTCTATCAGAATCTGATCGATAACTCGATAAAGTTTCGCCACCCTGATCGGCCTATCGAAATCGAACTGGGTTGGGACCCGGAAAAAAACTGCTTCTTTGTTGACGATAACGGCCGTGGCATCGAGCTACAGTTCCAGAACAAGGTCTTCGCGCTGTTTGACCAACTCGACCCTGAGCAGCCAGGTTCGGGGATTGGTCTGGCGACGGTAAAACGAATCATTGACACCCATGAAGGCAAGATATGGGTGGAGTCCCCCTCTGCATTAGGGGGCACCAAAATCTCTTTCTTCTTGCCAAACTTACTAAACCAAACGCCGCAATGAATAAAACGATTAGCACCCTGTCTGACAAAACGCCCCTGATTCTACTGATCGAAGATGATCCAGATCACGCTGAATTAATGCGCCGGTCACTGAGCAAAGCAGACCTGGAGGTTGAGCTGTTACACCTTAGCGACGGTAATAAAGCACTCGATTATCTGGTCAACGCGAGCAAGCTCTCTCAATTGCCGTCATTAATCCTGCTCGATCTAACACTGCCCAAGGTTGATGGTTGGCAAGTGTTGGTAAGGCTAAAAAAATCAGCTTGCGCGGCTGTGCCGTTGGTTATCTTGACCTCATCCGCAAACCCGGACGATATCACCAAAGCAACCCAGTTACATGCCAACAGCTACATCGCCAAACCAGCCCGGCTACAAGGCTATATCGACCTGGCCCAAGCCCTGTGCGATTACTGGTTGGGCTGGAACAAATTTACAATAACACCCCGACCTCCGCTCTAAGCTACTACTTCGGCGTGGTTTTAAAGACTGTTTTAATCACTGATAATCGCCAGAACGGAGCACTTTACCGCTCTGGATACCGGTCGGTTCGCCATCCTGGTAAATCGATTGGCCATTAACGATGACCCGCTCGATCCCTTTCGCCTGCGAGTAGAGTCTCGGAGCACCAGCTGGCAGGTCGTAGCGGGTGGTTGGTCGCAGATCGGAACCAATGGTCTGCGGATCAAAAATCACCAGGTCCGCCGGGTTACCGACCTGTAATCGGCCACGATCCTTTAGACCAAAAATGTCTGCCGGTTCAGACGTTATCCGCTTGATGGCGTACTCCAGCGACATTACCTGCTGCTCACGCACCCAATAGCCGAGCAGAAAAGTCGCATAGCCCGCTTCACAAAGCATATCGCAATGAGCACCACCGTCAGAGAGTCCAATCATGGTGCGCGGATCGTTGATCAGCTCTGGAATGCGATCCCAGTCGTTGTTGGCGGCTGAACCGACAAAGCGCATCGCCAGGTCATCTTCCAACGCCAGGTCAAAAAAAGTATCAAAGGCATCGGTCTGACGTTGAGCGCTAATCTCGGCGACCGTCTGGCCAACGTATTTCTGTAATTTCGGGTTGGCTACACTCTGGACCAAAGTCGACGGGAACTGACCGGCGTACAAGGCACCCCGCTCCATGTTGTCGCGCAATTGCTGACGAAAACCAGGATCTTGGCAGGTTGCAGCAATCTCCTCCAGCGGTCGGTTAAACAGCACCTGTCCGGCGATGGTGTCCGCCAGAATCAACGGGTTAGCATCAAGACTAAACTCGGCAGTTAATGGCCGACTAAGCACCTGGGGAATGGCACCACGTTTTATCAGCGGATCGGCTTTGGCCAACATATTAGCTGCGGCCTCGGGCTGATCCATGCGGTTAAATACCGCCAACCAGGAGACCGGACGCTGACTCTCAGCCAATAGCAGGTCGATGACGTCATATTCATCCTGACCCAGGGTGCCGATCTTTTTGACCACTGCCACCTCAATAATACCGCGGTCAAGATCCCGCAATAGGTTGGAATAGGCTTTCAGCTCCTGGTCGCTGGCCAACCGTGTCGCCAGCGGTTTGCCCTGCCAACCAATATGCTGATTCATCAAGCTCAGAGAAAACCCAAAAGCACCAGCTTTCATCGCCTCGCTCAGCATATCAGTGAGCTGCTGGGTCTCGGCATGAGTGGCACCGCGCTCAGAGGCCTCTTCACCGAGTACGAACGTACGAAACGGCGCTAACGGCACCAGAAATGCGGTATTGATGGCGATGCTACTGGCCTCTGCCACGTCCATATATTCGCTAAAAGTTTCCCACTGCCAGTTGATACCGGCAGTCAGAGATTCGGCGGACATACCTTCAACCGTGATCAGGTCAGCCTTGGTCATCTCGCGCTGATCAACCCGGCAGGGGGC
>JAHRWJ010000059.1 GCA_019090185.1 Immundisolibacteraceae bacterium | reverse complement strand
TTAGTATCAATGGGTTAGAAGTTTTATTGACTGCAAGACACTGTCATGATTTTTTACACTCTTTCCATTAACAAAAACCCACCAAGTTCAGATATCGCGATATAAAACAACAGGTTCCTTAAAATTTGATGACGCATAGCGCTGCACGACGCGCCGAGGACCGACCAACTACCAGTAACAAACCCACGCAATGGTTAACCCACAAATTCTACAGACAAAACCTACATTTATAAGAATAGTGATAACACACCGCTACCAAATTCATTCTCCTTAATAGTCACTTAACCACTAATCTACTCAACCCGCGAGTTAAACTCGGGCTCCGCTGATTTTCCCGGCGTAAAACAGATCAACTGAGAAGACGGAGATCGACACTCAAATGTTCACACCCATTATTCTCTGCGGAGGTATTGGCAGCCGACTCTGGCCACTATCACGGGTGGCCTACCCCAAGCAGTTGCTAGCCCTTCAAGACGATCACAGCCTTCTGGTTAACACGCTGATCAGGCTGTCAGCCCTGGGAAATATTGGCGTACCAATTTTGGTTTGTAACCACGAACAGCGATTTTTAGTCGCCCAGCAACTACTGGCCGCCGGCATTGATGACTATTTTTTGATCCTCGAACCCATTGGCCGCAATACAGCTCCTGCCGCGCTGGCTGCCGCGCTAGTAGCAACACCGGACCATCAGGACGGTAATTTGCTCATCCTACCTGCCGACCACCTCATAGCAGATCCAGAGACATTCTGTAAAACAATTGAACGGGGAGCCGCGCTAGTTGGTAGTGGCAAACTGGTAACCTTTGGCATTACTCCAACATCGCCTGAAACGGGCTATGGTTATATTCAACGCGGCAGATCAATAGCCGATACAGACGGTTACACCATTCAGCAATTTGTCGAAAAGCCGAACCAAAGTACGGCGCAACATTACTTAAGTAGCGGCGACTATTTCTGGAACAGCGGCATGTTCCTGTTTTCCGCCAAACACTTTCTAGCGGAAATGCAGCAATTGAATCCAGACATGGTGGCCAGTTGCAGACAGGCGGTCGGCCAAGCAACAACAGACAACTTATTTATCTCCCTTCACCAGCAGAGCTTTAGTGATTGCCGGGCCGACTCCATCGATTATGCCCTAATGGAAAAAACCACTCACGGCGCGGTGATCCCACTCGATGCGGGCTGGAGCGATATCGGCTCCTGGGATGCTCTGTGGGACGCGGGCAAGAAAGATGGTGCCGGTAATGTCACTCGCGGAGATGTGCTGACCGAGCAGGTGACCGACTCCTATCTTCACAGCGAAAGCCGCCTGATTACAGCCGTCGGCGTGTCAGACCTAGTGGTGGTCGAAACCGAAGATGCGGTGCTGATTGCCGACAAACAGCATAGCCAGGATGTGAAACTCATTGTTGATCAATTGAAACAACTAGATCGAACCGAGGCCATCAGCCACACCGAAGTTTTCAGGCCCTGGGGCAGCTATCGCAGCATTGATCAGGGTCCTGGATTTCAGGTAAAACGTATCACTGTTAATCCTGCTCAGCTTTTGTCGTTACAGCTGCACCATAAAAGGGCTGAACACTGGACCGTGGTGCAGGGAACTGCGGTTGTCACCTGTGGTGATCAGGTGGTCACGTTAACCGCGGACCAGTCTATATATATACCGATTGAGACCAAACACCGGCTCGAAAATATCGGTGAAGATAGTTTGATTCTGATTGAGGTACAGTGCGGTAGCTACCTCGGCGAAGATGACATTGTCCGTTTTGAGGATATTTATGGCCGCTGAGCAGATTCCTGATCAGCCCCCTATTTAAGATATAAGGATAAGCAGGATGCACATCCATATTCTCGGTATTTGCGGCACTTTTATGGCCGGCGTAGCGCTGATTGCCCGCGAGTTAGGTCATCAAGTTAGTGGCTGTGATGCCAATGTTTACCCACCGATGAGCGACCAGCTAGAGCAGGCGGGCATCGAGCTCATCGAAGGTTGGGATCCTGCTCAACTGGCGCTCGCGCCTGATTTATGCCTGATCGGCAATGCCTTGAGTCGTGGCAACCCGCTGGTAGAGGCTATCCTCGACCAACGGCTGGCATTCACCTCTGGACCCCAGTGGCTTACCGAATCGGTATTACGCTCGCGGACCGTGATTGCGGTTGCAGGCACCCATGGCAAAACTACCACCAGCAGCATGATTGCCTGGATGCTCGAATCTGCGGGGCGCAATCCGGGGTTTTTGATTGGCGGCGTACCGGGCAACTTTGGGGTTTCTGCGCGGCTTGGCGATTCCGACCTGTTTGTTATTGAAGCCGACGAATATGACACTGCCTTCTTCGACAAACGTTCTAAATTTGTTCATTACCTTCCCAGCACCCTGGTTCTCAATAACCTGGAATTTGACCACGCCGATATTTTTGACGATCTGGCTGCGATTCAAGCCCAGTTTCACCATCTGTTACGCACACTGCCTGGTAATGGCACCGTCATCGTTAATGGCGAGGACGAGCGGTTAAATGAAGTCCTCGGCATGGGCTGCTGGAGTCAGGTTGAAAAATTTGGTGACAAGCAGGCGTGGCAGAGCAAGTCGTTAAACCGGGACTCCAGTAATTTTGAAGTTATTCACCATGATCAAACCGTCGCCAGCGCGACCTCATCACAGTTTGGCCAACACAACATGGGCAATGCGCTGGCTGCAATAGCCGCCGTGGCGACAGTCGGCGTTGAGCCGACCATAGCCGCCGCAGCGTTAACCGGTTTTGAAAATGCACAGCGCCGATTACAGCCCCGTTATCAAAACAACGGCACCGTTATCTATGACGACTTTGCCCATCACCCGACTGCCATCCGCCACACCCTGGCGGCCTTGCGAGCCCGGGTCCAAAACCAACGCATTATTGCGGTTGTTGACCTGCGCTCGAACACCATGCAGCTTGGGATTCATCAGAAAAGCCTGGCACCAGCCCTGGCCGGCGCCGATGAAGTGATCCTGCATGCCGGTGAGAAGATCCCCTGGGATCCACAAACAGTCCTTTCTGCATTGGTGGTTCCCGGTGCCTTAACTCAGAATGTCGACGAAACCATTAATCGCATCAAAAATCGGCTGCAACCCGGTGACCAGGTGCTTATTATGAGCAACGGCGATTTCGGCAATATTCATCCCCGGTTAGCCCTGGCGCTCGATGGCTAGCCAATATCCTTTATAGCGACTAACGATGGCCCAACCTTCTCATTTTAAATTCCCACTGTTCCCGCTCTCCACCGTACTCTACCCGGGGGCCCTGTTACCCCTCAGGATATTTGAGCCCCGCTACCTGCGGATGATCTCCGACTGCCTGAAACGCGAACGCGGTTTTGTGGTTTGTCTGATCAG
>JAHRWJ010000058.1 GCA_019090185.1 Immundisolibacteraceae bacterium | reverse complement strand
GAGTCTTCATTGACCTCAAGGATACGGTTCATCCGTTTTAAATCGAGAACCAGGTAGCCAGCATGTAGCGGGGTCGGTCCGCCATAGGCCCAGTTTTTACCGTTGCCATAGGTCCAAAGTGGCAGGCTAAAACGGTTGGCGATTTTAAGAATCGCCTGGGTCTGTTCGATGTCAGCGGGTGCCAATGCAGCCGATGGCATGCGATATTCAGCGGGGACCGCAGACATATGATCTAAATATGGGGCCAGCTCGCTGTCGCGAAATACCCATTCGTCTCCAATGATTTTTACGATCTCTCTGATCGCTTGATCAAAGTCAGAAGACGACACGCCTTCGGGTAACATGGTAGCCATTAGCTCCTCCAGTTAAAGTTCTTGTTAGCCTAAATTAAGTGCGCCTAAGTGGCAGCAGGGCTAGTTATCGAAAATTTGTTAAACATAAGCTGCTTTTACCAATTTGTACCATTGGCGGTAAAAGCTTTGAAACAGGTTTTCATCTGCCCAATCTGGGCCGCTACTATAGGGTGTGATTCCCAGGTTTTCGGCGGTTTCATCACCGCCCATCACGACTCGGCCCAGGCCTCGGTCAAAAGATTGGTGCTCATCTATCAAGCCATAATTACCGACCTGACAGGCGGCGAATTCGGATAGGTCGTCCGGCGTTGCCATGCCGGTTGCGTTAAAAAAATCCTCATATTGACGAATGCGCCGATTGCGAGCGGCGGCACTCTCACCCTTGGGTGCGATGCCGTAGATGGTTATTTCAGTAACGCCAACAGAGATGGGTCGAATGACCCTTATTTGGGTTGAGGTTTGATCCATTAGCAGAACATTAGGAAAGATGCCCAGATTTCGAGCTCTGCCGATCATCCAGTCGCTGCTCTGCTTGCCCAGGCGCTGCTCAAGTTCATCGCGACGTTCGGCCAGGGGTCGGTCGTTGGCGCCAGGTACCTCACCCCAGAGCACGGTGTGCCCCTGACCCAGGTCATAGGTACCACTGGTCATGTCCGACATATTGCCCCGAGCGATCGATTTGACCTGATCGTCCTCCATCTCCTTCATCCGTTTCATCACAACACCAATGTAATTGGCGTGCACGGTGGAGACGTGATAACCATCAACGCCATTTTCGAGTTGAAATTTCCAGTTGCTAGGGGTTGTATAACGGGAAAATCCTTTGATGATTTCCATGCCGTCAGGGGATTGATCGCCAAGCATTTTCATAAATGGCTTGGCGTTGCCGAGTGCCTCTTCCAGATCAGGTACATCCGGGTTTAATGATCCGAAGATAAAACCGTGATAGTTCTGGATCTTAGCAATCTGTTTGAGATCCTGGTTGCCGGCATCAAATTGCTCCGTATAACCGCCAGTTTCCCGATCTTTAACATCCCGGTTTTTACCCTGGCTGTCAAAAGACCAGCCGTGGTAGGTGCAGGTGAGAAATTTTTTGTTGCCACGTTGTGTGCGGCAAAGGGTTGCACCACGGTGGGTGCAAGCGTTGATAAAACCACGAATCTGATTATCTTCGCCGCGGATCAACACCACCGGTTTGCGGCCCATCCAGGTGGTAAAAAAATCGTTGGCTTCAGGCAAGTGTCCTTCGTGGGCTAAGAAAATCCAGTTGCCTTCAAAAATTGTCGACATCTCGACTTCAAACAGATCTTCGTCGTAATAAATATTACGATCGAGGGTGAATTCGCCTTCTGTTGTGCGGTCGACAATAACATTTTGCAGATCTTCAATTTTCATCAAGGCTCTCCTCAATTGACCTATCTTTTATCTAATTATTCGAAGGCAATCGATTATGTGACCGCGGGTGTTAGCGAATCTGACCAGCCTGCATTTCGGTTGGCCTCGGCAGCGAGCTCAAGTTCAGCGGCATTAGCAAACTCGTTATCCCACATTTGAATTTTTGGTCGACCAATATAGCGATGCCAAAGCGGTGGGATTAAGGCAGCCACAAAGCAGGTGATAGCGCTGGGCATTTGTGGCGCGTCGGTCACTGGAGGCAACTCGTAATAAGGGACTTCCGGGTCGATGTGATGGTGTGAATGGGCTGTAATCTCAAAAGTTAATGCACGACTGATGGGAGTTAAGTGATTCCAGGCATGACGTTTTTCAATCGGACTACCGGGCACTCGAACCAATCCGTAATGTTGTAGATAGCTAAAAATTTCTAGAATAAAAAGTCCCAGTAATGAAACACACATCAACATCAACATACCTTGAAAGCCAGCTATCGAGAAAAATAGGGCCTGTAACAGCGCGTATTGGATGAGGCCTTGCAAAATGGTGTTTGTTGGATGCCAGAAGGCGAGTCCTAACCGCTTTAATCGAGTTAACTCGATACGCCAACTTTCGCGGTGTTGGCGCGCTGCGGCGCGAACCACAAAGTGATAAACATTCTCGCCTCGGTAAGGGGTTTCGGTGTCGTCAGGCGTGTTAGTTTCTATATGATGAATGTGGTTATGCGCTAAGGATGCATAGGATGACGCAAAAAAAGTTGATAGCAGGCTACCGACCAATTTCCCCCCGGTACTACTGCGGTGGAACATTTCATGGGCTGCAGGTAGTCCACCCAGAGCCGTCATGAAGGCAACTGAGATGGTTGCACCGGCGAAATCAACTAAAGTCATGGTCTCAGCACCAGCATTCATCCGCCAGGCAAATACTATCCAGAGGCAAAAAACAGGAATTATCTGGAAATAAAGAATGATATTTGCTAACCGGGGCATGCTTTGTTGACGGCGACTGTGGTCTACGCCTAAAAATGGGTCGAAAGCAGCTAAACAAAGGAACACGACCGTGCCGAGCCAGCACCAGCTACTGCCCAGTACGAGTCCGAGTATGCCAAAAGTAACCATCACTGTAGGTAGCATGTAACGTAAGTATCCAATCATTTGGGTATTTGCTTCCGTGAATCTCTGGTTAAAACAGGCTGTCGTTGTTGTCATTCATTCTAAAATTTGTGTAAATCCCCAAAACGGCTTGGTC
>JAHRWJ010000057.1 GCA_019090185.1 Immundisolibacteraceae bacterium | reverse complement strand
CGGATGTCGCGGCGCTGACCGAGCAGTTTGAGAAGTTCGGCCGGATTAAGCTCACTGGTTGGTGTCATTTATAAAAGGTTCGGTATGGGCTAATTGGGGCAGAAATAGAGCGGCGCTAGCGGCCGGGTTTGAGGGCAAATACCAGTGAATAAAGCTGGCAGTGAGCCCACCTTGGCGAATAATGCCTTCCCCGGGGGAACCGGATTTGGCCAGGCTTGCCTGGGCCGAAAATTGCGGCGCTGAATCAAAGCTGGCGTAGTGGAAAGTATGCCCGTGAATCGGGCCCTGTGGAAACTCATGGCCCTGCATGCCGATCCCGGCCAGGCGCGGTTGCAGGGTAGCCGTGGCGTCGATGAGCCCGGCCAACTGGCGATGGTGCCCATTCCGGTCAGCGAGACGCTTAAGCAGGTAAAGCATGCCCCCGCATTCGGCGACTATGGGTCGGTTTGATTGATGGAAGCGGCCCATAGCGTCGAGCATCTGCTGGTTATCTGCCAGTGGATCGAGCAACAACTCTGGATATCCGCCGGGTAGATAAAGCGCATCGACATCGCCGAATCCGGTGTCATTTAATGGCGAAAAATAACTTAGCTTTGCACCCAGCTGTTCAAGTAGCTGCAGATTATCTGGGTAGACAAAGCAGAACGCCGCATCACGGGCGATGGCGATACGAACCCCTGGTAGGAGTTTAGGTGTTAAAACCGTGTTAACCGGTTCAAAATCTACCGGGCTTAAAGTGATGTTGGCCAGTTCAGTTAAGGCGATCTGCTGGGCAGCGCTATCGATTTTCTGATCCAGCGAGTCAACCTCATCAGCCAGGTGAAGTCCCAGGTGACGTTCGGGTAATGCGATCTGCGGGTCGGCCATTACAGCCCCAAGCCAGGGGGTAGAAAGCGGCAAGCTTTGCTGCAGCATGGTGGCGTGACCTGGACTGGCCACCCGGTTGGCGACCACACCAGCAATGGTCAGAGTGCCGCGGTAGTCTGCAAGGCCCAGCGCCACCGCGCCAAAGGTTTGAGCCATCGCCGAAGCGTCAATGACCAACATTACTGGCAGGCCAAAAGTCTGCGCCAGATCGGCGCTACTGGGATTGCCATCAAATAGTCCCATCACCCCTTCGATGAGAATCAGATCTGCCTGCAGGGAGGCTTCGTAGAGGAGTTGGCGGCAGCGTTGATCACCAACCATCCATAAATCGAGTTGATAAACCGGATGTCCACTAGCCCGTTCTAGGATAGTCGGGTCGATAAAATCGGGTCCGGTTTTAAACACCCGAACCTGCTGGCCTTGCTGGCGATAGTAGCGCGCCAACCCGGCCACCAGGGTGGTTTTGCCCTGCCCTGAGGCGGGGGCAGCAAAAAGCAGTGCGGGGCAGGATTGGGTGCTGGACATAGGGCTGTTCTGACCGAAAAAAATGCTTGATAGATGACCTGGGGTAGCTGACCGGAATAGCGGGCGTGAGATCAGAAGTTTGGGCCAAGCTAGTGCTGGCGAAAGCGGGCAACGCGCTCCTGAGTTAGCGGATGGCTGGCAAAAAAATCAAGCCATGTTGGCAACTCGGCGTCTAATTTGGCCTCACTGGTCGTGATTTTATCGGGGTCAGCAGAAACCGGTGGGGCCTCCGGTTGAGGTTTGTTATCACCGCTCTGCTGGTCGTGGTCGACCCCTGTTACTGACTCCAGTCGCTCCATAATATTAGCGAAATGGTCTGTTTCTAACTGCAGTCGCTGCATCTGATGCAGGGCATAGGTATCGGCCTCGGTCTCCATGTCGCGGGAATAGCCCGCTTTCATCAAAATATTGGGCGCGGCGACCACCAGCGACCCGGCAGCGGTGATATCGCCGGTGAGTAACGTGGTTAACATTGCCAGACTGGAGTGGCTGATGATCTGGCGCAGGCTATGGCGCTGCTGCAGGTGGCCGATTTCATGCAGCAAAATGGCGAGGAGTTCGGCCTCCTGTTCGGCCAGAGCGACCATCTCATCGGTGATGATGATCACCCCGTTGGGAAACGCAAAGGCGTTGGGACCGATGATACCTCCCTGGCGAAACTCGAGTTGATAGCCTTTATTAGCGCTCTGTTCAAAGAGCAGCTGCTGAAATTGTTGTTCAAGTCGCTGGCGTTGGACCTGGCTAAGCGCCGACGGCTTGAAAATCACCTGATCCATCGATTCGACCGAGGCGTCGCCAATGGTTTCGGTGATGTCGCCAGGCAGGGCATGGGCGATTAGATTACTGCTCCAGGGAATGCCCCAGATCAAGCTAATGCCGATCAGGCAGATGATGAAAATGAGTGCGCCAGCGCCATAGGCGACCCTGCTCTCGAGGCGGTGAATCCACTGCTGTCGGCTATTGCCGGTAACGGCTTTCTGCCACTGATCAATAGCGGCGTGGTCATTGGTTTCGATTACAGCGCCGTCGCTAAAACGCAGGCTGCGAGGGCTGGTGCCAATGCGGCTACTGATGATGAGTTTGGTTAAATGGGTAGGTGGCTGCAGCGGCGGTTGCAGGTCGATTATTCCGGCGGGTGTCAGTGTCAGGGTGACCTGACTAAAGGCTGCTGAGTGGCCGTCAAAGTAGTTGCCAATGGCGGTGGATAAGGCAGGGTTGGAGTGGGTGATTTGATCCAACTTATAGCCCAATATCCAGGTCAAAGGCGTCGATCATGCCATCTCCAAGTGCGTTCTGGCTTTCGTGGCTGCCGGCGGTAATCAGCGCAAGATCGGTAGATTTTAGCTGGGTAGCACTGGCTATATAGCGGGCCATGCGCATTCTACTCCAGGGGATGAGTAGCCCCAGGCTGAGCATGATGGCGACTGTGTTCGAGAAGAGGATCCAGCTCACTTGGGTAAATTTGAGTTCAGAAATTAATTCAGAGTCGCCAAAGATGCTATTGCCGTAGATCAGGTTGGTGCGTCGTGCACGGAAATAGCCGCTGACCAAAAACAGGCTGCTATAGATCAGGAATGCGCTTATAGCCCCAGCGACCATGCCGATTGAATCAGGATTCTCTACACTGCCAAATAGCGCTGTGACCAGAGCAACCAGACCAATCGACAGCGTTATGGCTATGGTGATGGCAACTGTCATAACCAGAAATGACATGAGATAGAGCTCATAAAAAGAACCGACGCTGCATTTTAGCTGTGCGCTGGCATGACCGTAGCGGCTGTTGTCGATCAGAAAATGGTTACGCAGGTAGTCTAGATAGGGAATGAATGGCACCAAAATGAGATAAAAGATGGTCGGGATCAGCTGCTCAGCAGTTAGTGACACAGCCTGCTTGGCGTCGCTGTCGGTTTCAAGCTCTTGAAAGCCCACCATCATCGCGTCGAGATCGACCAGCTGCAGCAGGCCGTAGCAGACCCCAGTAAGCAGCAGAATAATGAACATTGGCAGCGCAAACAGCCGGTAGGCTGCACTGAACTGGGTGTCGAAGCCAAAACGCAGATTACGGTAACTGGAATTGCGCATCTTGAAGCGGGTGGCAGCGACCAGAATAGCCGGTAGTAGCAACACACCGACCACTAGCAGGATCATGCCCGCCGATGGGTAAAAATTCCAGGCCAGTGAGTAGCCGATTAAAAAACCAAAAGCAATAAAGCGACCCTTGAGAATAGTGACGGGATCGGCAAGGTAGGTAAAACTATGGCCATCGAGGCGGGTATTGCCATAAAGATAGCGCTGGGTGCGAACTTTGGCCCAGGCAGAAAAAATGCCCAGCGTGACAATGGACAGGAACAGATTGACCACCCATATTTTGAAAAACTCCAGGGCACGACCATGGAATTCGAATTTCAATAGCCGTGACTGGTTGACCGGCGGCGGGGTGGTGGGGATGAATTCAGCAGCTGCTGCCAACGGAAAATTCCTTTTTAGTTTTTATGGGTGGGGAGTTGTTGTGGCTGGTTAGAACCGGGAGCAGAATCATACCAATAAACGCGTTAGAGAACCGGGCTGGTTAGTAAAGGAGCCTCTGAAAAACTCTGGTTGAAGCAGGTGGTTTCTCGGAACGTTCAGATTTAAGGCGAAAAATGCAGGTAATAGCGGGGCTATTGGCTAGCTTTGCAACAAAAAAGGCTGGATGTTCTGTGGAAGCAGATGCGAATTCAGAGTTTTCCAGAGGTTCCTAAAGTGAACGTTTGCCATTGGCTGTTTTAGTGGCTGCTTAGCTCATCAGCAGCCATGATCTGCCGACGAATAGGGGCCAACGTGGCACTATCATTGACTGTTATCGCCCCGTTGATTGATACAACACCAAGCTGCATCAGCAGCCTGGCACTGGCTGGGAAATCCGTTCGAGTGTCATAAACGTGTAAATTTTTAGTGAAAATATTGCTGCCGATACCCTTATCAAGCTGGCTCAAAAATGCTTCTGCTTGCCAGCTCTCGTGGCTTGGCAGGCAGCAGTGGTTAAACTTGAGTAGCGCCTGATCCAGAGACTTAGTTCCGCCGGATTGGCGGCGTAGTTCCACATCGGTGGTTAAGGCAAACATTACGCCGCTCCAGTAAACCCGCATATAGCTCTGTTGCTCATGCATCTGCCGGCTAGCCTGGCGCAAGGTGATGCCACTAGTGGTGTTGTGCCGACCACGCTCAAGCCCGGCCAGCAGGCCGGTCCAGGCTTGGTTTTCACTAATAATG
>JAHRWJ010000056.1 GCA_019090185.1 Immundisolibacteraceae bacterium | reverse complement strand
CGGCCAATTTCTGCTCGATTAGGGGCAGTGTGCTATCGATAAATTGGGCTAGCTGCTCAATTGGCAGGGCGATATCATGTTTGATACTGCCTCCCTGGAGTTTCTGCGCCGCTGAGATTGCTTCACGGATTGTCCAGAAGGTTTCACGCTGGCGCAGGTTTTGAGCAATAACAACATCGACTACCTGGTGGTCATCCAGCGCTTGAGTGAGACGCCTCTCCAGCACGCTCTCCAGCGCGAACTGATCGCTTGCCGTTAATTCAAGCAGCAGATACCAGGGCGTTTTGGTGGTCATCGGTGGCCCTAGATCAGGAAGATATTGCTGAGTAAATTCCAGGCTGGTTGATGAGATCAATTCACAACCGCTCACAGCACCATCGCTGAGTTGCTGGAGATCATTCAATAGATCAATGCCAGCAGAGACCTGGTCAATCGCTAGCCAGGCTGTATGGTGCTGAGCTGGGGAGGCAAATAATTTGAGCTTAGCGGCGGTCACGATGCCCAGAGTTCCTTCGGCACCGATGAACAGATTGGTCAGATCGTAACCGGTGTTGTCTTTGCGTAAACCCCGTAGATCATCCAGCAGGTCACCGTTGGCCAACACAACTTCAAGACCGCTGATCAGCTCACGGGTGTTGCCATACCGCAGTACATTGGTGCCACCGGCATTGGTGCCGATGGCACCGCCAATCATGGCGCTGCCATCGGCAGCAAAACTCAGCGGGAACAGTCGGTCAGCGTTAGATGCCGCCAGCTGGATATTGGCAACAATGCAGCCTGCTTCAGCAACCAGGCTATTGGCGGTGGTATCGAGCTCGCGAATCTGATTGAGTCGGCTCAGGTTGACGATAATTGCCTGACCACTCATCGCTGTAGCCGCCCCACAAAGACTGGTATTACCGCCTTGCGGAACGATCGGAGTGCCAGCGGCCGCACAGACCTTGACGATTTCGACCACCTCCGTGGTGGTGGCCGGTTTTACCAGCGCCATTGCACTGCCCCGATATAGCCCACGGGGCTCGGTGAGGGAGGGCTGCAGGCTGTTCTGGTCGGTAATTAGCTGATCTTCGCCGACGATTGAGCCAAGCTGACTTAAAAAACAATCATTGTTACTGCTGGGCATCAGAGCGTGAAATCCAATTGGAAGCGGGCAACCATCAAAATCTATTTAGTTGAGAAAAAACCGGACCGGCACGGTTAACTTTATACGCATATCAGGTAGCTCTTCAGGTGGGGCCGGCAGGGGCTGAGCCTGTTCGACCATCGCTAGCGCGCTACGATCAAGCAACATGGAACCGGAACTGTTAAGCAGCTGTTTTTGTAATAGATAGCCTTGTCGGTCAATGGTGAACTGAATTTCAACAATCCCCTGTTGGCGACGTTGCAGTGATAGTCGCGGGTAACGTTTATAGGTTTCTAAGTGGGCCAAAATTCTACTATGCCAGTTGGCAATAGTGGTGGAGTCACTAGCAGAGCTCGCGCTGACCTGAGATGCCTGCTGCAAAAGCGCTTTCCTGTTCAGCGCTACGCTGGGCGAGCTAGCGACTGCTGCATCGCTGCGAGATTGCTGCTCTGGCAGAGATGGCCGCGTGGGCTGGCTAGTTTTTATAGTCGGTGGGTTTTGTGGCGGAGTTTGTTGTCGCAGCACTGGCGGTGGGTCTAGAACCGGTACCAGCGGCGTAACAGTTGATGGTTTTATTAGACGCTTGGCCGGTGGCTCAGAGTCGGTTTCTGTTTGGGATGGCGTTTCATTAGTGGTTGTTACTTCTGGGGGGCGGGCCATGGATGCCATGGTGGCGTTATTGCTTGCAGGAACCGCTGCGAGTTCTAACAGAATAGGAACGCCAGCGGACCTTTCTGGTATGGAGCGATTCAACAACCAACTATTGGCGACGACCAGTGCAAGGATAAGCAGACCATGTAACGCCAATGCGGTTAGCGCTGAGGCCATCCAGACCTGAGTCGGCGCAAATGGGTAATGAAGGCGGGAAATCATAAGCTAGATGTGAGCTTTCCGGGTGGCCACGCGAGCTTCAAGAGCCAGACGATTCAAGGGGCGGATGATTCAAGGCCGACCAGCGCAACCTTCAAATACCCGGCGGTCCGCAACCGATCCATCAAAGCCATCAGCTCCCCATAGGCTACCTGGCGGTCAGCCCGCAGGAATAACCGTTGATTAACATCGTTTTGAGTGGCCTGGCTTAGGGCTGCACCGAGATTGCCACTTCGGATCAGCTGATCACCGACAGAGATCGACAGGTTTTTCTGCAGGGTGACATAAACAGGCTGGGCTTTATCGGCATGGGTTGTAGCCGTCGAGGCGGGCAGATCTACCGGCAGGTCAACCGTGGCCAGGGGCGCAGCTACCATGAAAATAATGAGCAGCACCAGCATCACGTCGATGAATGGAGTGACATTGATCTCGTGGCTTTCTGCCAGGTCGAGTTCATCATTGTTACTGTTTAAAAACATCATGGTTACTCTGGGCTGGGCGGTGTCCGTAGGTCGAGATCCCTTGATAGTAATTGCATCAAAATGGCAGAGAGGTCACTGACATGGGCCCGTGTAGCGCTAATTCTGCGGCTAAAATGGTTGTAAATAACCACCGCCGGTATCGCTGCTACTAGCCCCATGGCAGTGGCAAGCAACGCCTCGGCGATGCCAGGGGCAACCACTGCCAGGTTGGTGGTCTTGGATTCTGATATACCGATGAAGGCATTCATAATGCCCCATACGGTGCCAAACAGGCCGACAAAAGGTGAGGTGGAACCGATAGAGGCAAGCAAACCGGTACCTATTGCCATCTGCCTGGCGATCGCGGCCTCTATTCGGTTGATCCGTGACAGAGCTCGTTCCTTGACCCCCTCTTTATCAATATCCGTTGATGCCAGGTCTAATTCCTGTTGAACCGAGGTGAGCAAAGCCTTGCCGACACCCAGACTGAGTTGCTCTGATTCGGCGATGTCACTTAGCCGAACACTTAAAGCAATGCTGGCTATCTGTTTTTGGAGTGTTTGATCGATGCGCCTTAGCTCCTGTTGTTTCGCAATGGCTATTGTCCAGGTGATCAGTGAGGCCACCGATAACAACACAATGACCAATTTCACCACCAGGTCAGCATCAACGAACATCTGCCAGGGAGAGAGCGGACCGGGCAAGGGGCTTTTTAGCATTGCTGTTTCTGGCAAGGTCACATTTGAGGAAAGAGTAGCAATCGGGGACTGCTGAGTTGTCGACAACGCCTGACCCGGTTCTGTGGCTGTGCTGGCAACACTGCCGACCACGCAGAATAGAAAAAGCAGAGCAGTGATCGAGGAAATTAAGCGGGGTGCTGTCATTGGATTATCTTAAAAGAAGGTGTAAAAGAGACCTGTTTAGCAGGTCCAATATAAGCGCTGTTATTCAATTCTGCTGTGTGTGCTTAGCATGAGTCGGTAACCCAGGCAGGTGGTATTTTAAACACAGAGTTGCTGCACCGGAGTTCAGCAGCCTGTTCAGTGATAAAAAATCGCCGCTGAACAGGCTTGCTATTATCTGCTTCGGCGCTGCTTGGGTTAGATCGAATAGAACCTTTTGGCATTAAGCGCAAGAATGTTGGCTTTATCCTGGTCGCTAATCTGACTAATCTCCATCAGCTCATCGATCTCGTGTTCGATGGTTTGTTTGTTCACTTCATGGGGATAATCGCTGGAAAATACAAAGGCTTCGCTACCGCAACTGTTTACCGCATAGGCAATCGCGGGTTCGTCACCCTCAACGCCTATGAATAGACGGCCAGCCTTGGTGTACTCAACAATGCGTTGGGAGGCCTTTTCACCTTCGCCGAGTTTTAAATAGTTGCCCCGGGGATCAATGGGTTTAAATGCGCCATAGGAGCCGCTCATGCGTTCCATGATCAACAGAAACCAGGCCAGGCCACCTTCCATAAAACCGAAACGCACATTCTCGAAACGTTCGAACACCCGATTGACTAGTAGATCGGAAAAATTGAGCATCAGCCCAAATGGGTGGCCCAGGGCATGGGCCGCGGCAAACACGCCCTGGTTGTCCATGCCGATGTTCTGATGAGCACCACCATGCAGGGCCAGTGCGCAGCCCAGTCGATCGGCCTCTTCATAGACCTGCCAGTAATAGTCCTGTCCTAACAGCATAGGTAATCCGGTAGGTGGCAACATGGCGCCTACCATACCCAACTCAGTAACTGCCCGATTGAGCTCTTTAACGGCTTCACTGGGGTCCTGCATCGGAATCAGGGCGAGCCCTTTAAAACGGTCGTCGACTTTGCTATAGGTGTCCGAGAGCCAGTCGTTGTAGGCGCGACAGGCGTAGATAGCCAGGTCTTTGTCGGTAATCCGGCCATAAGAAAGCGCGAGGGTGGGGTAGAGCACCGCGGCTGCAAAATCTGCTGATTCAAGAAACTCAGACCAACCGGTAACCCCGCCCGGGTCTTCAAAAGCGGAGGGTGGAGGTTGCCAGAGTGCCTGATGTAAGTTATCGAATGGCGGGAAAGGTCCCTGCATTTCGATAATCATGGTTTTTCTAGCAGCAGCTGGCATGCGATCTAAAATGGCGGGAATATCTTCGAAAACATGGCCGTCGCCATCGATCATCAACGGACGGGTTGTATTCATTTTCCTCTCCTCCAGGTCCAAACAGTCATCTCTGACATGGTTAGTAGGAGGTTATACCCTGGTGAAGACGAACACCACTACGGACGTTCTATTACCCTAACTAGCGTAGCGGAATGGTCATCACGGGTCGGGTTGCCAGGTGAACAACTTTTTCGGTAACGCTACCCATAATAAAGTGT
>JAHRWJ010000055.1 GCA_019090185.1 Immundisolibacteraceae bacterium | reverse complement strand
CCTCAAAATAGATGATTCTCTTGATGTTTTTTCAGTTCATGGCGTTGGCGGAATTATCGGCACCCTGTTTGCGGGTGTGTTGGTTGCGGCGGCATTTGGTGGCGCCGGTTTAGCCGAAGGCATGACCATTAGTGGGCAGTTAAAAGTTCAGGCGATTGCGATTGTGGCCACCATCATCTGGTCAGCGATTGCGACCTACATCCTGTTAAAACTGGTGGACCTACTGGTTAGCCTGCGTGTGGATAACGAGAGCGAGTTGCAGGGGCTGGATTTGAGTGAGCACGAAGAGGTTGGTTACAACCTTTAGCTGTTAGGTGATTTCGAATCACCTGCTCAAGGTTTTGCGGCGCCCCGGTTAGCTAGTGCTGGTCGGGGCGTCTTTGATTGCGGATAATGGTCAGCGCCAGGGTTATGGTAAGACTGGGTGAAACTGCCCCTAGTCAGCAATCCTTGCCTGGTGGTGAATTGTCGGAGGCTCTAAGGTTTCCCCGGCTGGATTTATTTGGTGATTACATGTTGAAGTCAAAAAGGAAGATAACGTGAAGAGTCTATGGGCGGTTGGCGTCGGAATTGCGGTGATACTGGGTTTGATGATTGGCCTGACTTTCTATGTTTCAGGTGAGCCAAAACAGTTTTCACCCGCAGGGTTGGTTAGTGCCGATCAGCCGGTGATCGGTAGTGCTACGGTGCTCACCCTGGTTCATGTCTCAGAAACCCTGCTGAATAAACCCGGTGGTTACCTTAGCAACGACGTTGCACCGCCGATGGTTTTGCTGGATGACATGCCAGCTTGGGAATTTGGTGTGCTCACCCAGGTCCGTGATCTGGTGCGCTCGCTGCGTAATGACTTTTCCCGGTCACAGACCCAGTCGATGGAGCATGCCCTACTGGCGATGGCCGATCCGCAATTTAGCCTGCCGAATGATTCCTGGATGCTGCCCTCCAGTGAAGGCGAGTACCAGAAAGGTATCGATGCGCTGATTGAGTATGAACAGAAGCTTAGAGAGAGCGGTCACCAGGATACCCAGTTTTATGCCCGTGCAGACAACCTGCGTTCATGGCTGGCTCTGGTGCAAAAACGTCTCGGTGGCACCGCCCAGCGGCTGGCCGCAAGCGTCGGTGAGCAGCGCATTAATGTTGACCTGGCAGGGGAGAGCGCTGCTCGACAATCAACCGAGGCGGCAGCGGTGGATCTGGTCGTCACGCCGTGGATGGATATCGACGATGTGTTTTACGAAGCTCGTGGCACCTCATGGGCGTTGCTACATTTTCTACGCGCCATAGAAATCGATTTTGCTGCGGTACTAGAGAAGAAAAATGCTCAGGTCAGTTTGCGGCAAATCATTGTTGCGCTAGAAGGCAGCCTGCAGGGTGTCTCCAGCCCGATGGTGCTCAATGGAGATGGGTTTGGTTTCATGGCTAACTACTCGTTAGCGATGACCTCCTATATGAGCCGAGCCAACGCAGCGCTGATCGAATTGCGCACCCTGCTTGCAGACGGTTAATCGCCACCCGGCAACACCGCTCCGTGGTCAGCATAATCCCGATGACTTAATTGAGTTGTTTAACACTCTGTTTCTGGTGGCAGATAACTGCGAATTGGTGCGCGGTGGCGATGAGCCGCTTTATCAGCCCGCGCGGGCGTCAGGAGAACATCACCAACTACAGTTTGCACATGGCTTTTTTGCCAGCGCACTGCACGAAATAGCCCACTGGTGCATTGCCGGTCAGCGGCGACGTCAGCTGGTTGATTTTGGCTACTGGTATGAATCGAGTCGTAACCAATGTCGTCAGGCAGAGTTTGAGCGCCTGGAGGCGATGCCTCAGGGATTGGAATGGATTTTGAGCGATGCGGCCCGGTTTGTTTTTCACCCCAGCGCGGACAATCTTGATCTGCCCCACAATCCCGAGCCTTTTTTGCAGCAGGTAACCCGCGCGCGGCAGCAGTGGTTGAAAACGGGACTACCAGCGCCGGCGATTAAGTTTCGCCGGGCGTTGGCAGACTTTTATCAGTAAACGTTACTGCTGGTAGTGAAAGTGCTCGGTGCTAGTCGTTGTATTTCATGGTTAACACCGGGCATTTCGCTGTGCGCACAACTTTTTCGGTGGTGCTGCCCAGTAGCATGTGCCGTAGGCCCGAGTGGCCATGGGTAGACATCACGATCAAATCGACATTTTCAGCTTCCGCCAGCTCGGTGATCTCTGAATAGGCCTGTCCGAAACAGATCTTATAGCTGGTTGGCACGCCGTTTTTGATGTGAGAATTACAGATCTCATCCAGTCTCTCAGTGGTCCGTTCAGTGACCTTTTTTTCGTAGCCATCTGGCGGCGTTACCAGGTCAGGGGAGTAGGGAGCCGGCTCGGCAACATAGGCGATCAAGACCTTTCCGCCATAAGTTTTTGCCAGTTCAATCGCCGCATCCAACGAGCGCATTGATGGGTCTGAAAAGTCCAGCGGGGCAAGAACATGTTTGGCACTTAACGTGTTCATAACAGTGACTCCTTATAGATTATTTAGTTATCGTTATTGGTTTCATTATTCTTCCGACAGACCAATTATTACTCCGAATCTGCTACAGGCAGTTGCCTGAGGTCAATTTAACCGGGCTTAAAAGCGGCCCTTTTTTTGACCTAAAGCAGCTAGTTTAAGAGCCGAAACAAGTAACCTAATTGGCTTTATTTGAAGTTCAGTAAATTTTACATATAGGGAAAATAGATGATCCATAAATTGTTTTCGGTTCTGTTGCTGGTTGGTTTTTTAGGTATCGGTTCCGCGGTTAATGCCCAAGAGTTACAGGCGTCTCTGGCTGCGGTCGGTTGTGTCGCCTGCCACAAAATGGATGCGCCACTGGTAGGGCCGAGTTACAAACAGGTGGCGGACAAATATCGGGGCGATAGCGCTGCGCCGGCGCTACTGCTCTCAAAAGTAAAGCAGGGTGGTAGCGGCACCTGGGGCCCGATTCCAATGGCACCTCACGCCCATCTCAGCGAAGAGCAGATTCAGCCGCTGATCGACGGCATTCTAGCCATCGAGTAGGGCTATTTTTTGGTAGCGCGCTGCTGGTCAGCGCGCTGTCGTTTTTCAAACATATCGGCATCAATCATATCGCGAGCATCATGGCCCAGGTGCTGGGTCTCGCCACCATCGACATAAAACTCCTCACCAGTTATAAATTTGGCCATCGGTGAGGCCAGATAAACTACCATGTTGGCGATGTCATTAGGCTCACCCATACGGCCCAGCAGGTTACGGTCGCTACGACTCCACTG
>JAHRWJ010000054.1 GCA_019090185.1 Immundisolibacteraceae bacterium | reverse complement strand
TGTCGATTATGCACTCCACTCACGGCGATGCCGGCACCATGCTGGCACTCTCTGCCTGGTGCAAAAGTGTGATTAGTTTCTCAGCCGATCCCCAGCTGTTGGCCCCCGTTCACATCATGTTCAAGTTACATATGTTTGCCGGGCTAACGTTATTCCTGCTGTTCCCCTTCTCCCGCTTGGTGCATATCTGGTCCGCCCCGATCGGCTATATGGTGCGGCCGTATCAGGTCGTGCGCTCTAAATACGTCAAAATGCGCTGAGTTGGTCATTCGTTATGGAATTTAAATACAAGGAACCAGCCACGGAGTTTAGCGATGGCCTGGCGGTTATTCGAGCCTACCACGACAACCTGCTGGCCACCGGCGAGCGGTTGTTAAAACTCTCATTTAAGATCAGTCATCATGGTGTAGGGGAGGCCGCCGCCATCGAGGCGATCGACCTGCATCAGCACTACACCCGCGCCAACACCCTGCACCATGCCGACGAAGAGCAGTGCCTGTTTCCGCTGTTGGTGGGTCAGGATTTAATTCTCGACGGCATGATTGAGCGGCTCACCCTTGATCACGAAGAGATCGAACAGTGGTGGGCTGAGCTGGCGGGTTTTCTGGCTACGCCAGAGAAAATCAGTGACATGGATCGGCTGGTTGAAGTTGCCTTTCAGTTTGAGCGACTGCAGCGGGAGCACCTGACCCGCGAGAACGAGGATTTTCTACCCCGAGTCGAAGAGCAGCTAAATATCTTTCACCTGCAACAGGCAGGGCAGGGCATGGCCAGGCTAAGAGGTTTGTCAGCCGCTGCTTGATTTGTAGCGGTTAATGATTGTGTAACGAACAGGTGATGATAGGGCTTCTCACTTTCCAATAAGGCGCTATAAGCCGGGCGGAGTGCGTTGACTTCACGTACGTGCAAGCGTACGTTTGGCGTTTTGGAGGACAACGATGTCCACGCTCAACGCAACAGATGCTAGATCGAAGCTCTATGCTCTGATCGATGAAACGGCAGAAACCCACCGGCCCATTACCATTACCGGTAAGCGTGGAAATGCAGTGCTACTCTCTGAAGAAGACTGGAATGCAATTAATGAGACTCTCTATCTCGTCTCTATACCCGGTATGCGAGAGTCAATCCGCGAAGCAATGGCAGCCGAGCTCGACCAGTGCAGTAAAGATTTGGACTGGTGATGTGGAATATTTACTACACCAGGCAAGCGCAGAAAGACGCCAGGAAATTAGCGTCGTCCGGCCTCAAAAATAAAGCAGAAGCGCTGTTACGAGTTATCTCGGAAAACTCGTACCAAAACCCACAGCCTTATGAACAGTTAGTCGGTGATTTGTCGGGGGCGCTGTCACGCCGTATTAACATTCAGCACCGACTGGTTTATCAGGTACTCGAACAACAGCAGAGCGTCAAAATTCTCCGGCTCTGGATTCACTATGATTGAATTGAATACTGATGACTAACGGCCTTTGTCGATGTTTTAAGATAATGGCTAAGTTTTTAAGAATGAAAAAGCCAGTTTAAAGATCATTCAGCGGGCTACGCACCGCATTGCCGCCCCGATTAAGCACATGGGTGTAGATCTGCGTGGTGCGTAGATCCTTATGGCCCAGCTGCTCCTGCACCGTGCGTATGTCGGCACCGCTTTCTAATAAATGGGTGGCGAAAGAGTGGCGTAACGTGTGGCAAGTGGCGGGTTTAATAATGCCAGCCCGTTTTACCGCATTTTTTACCGCCCGCTGTATCGGCTGTTCACCGTAGTGATGGCGGCGTGTCTCGCCGGATCGCGGATCAGTACTGCGCCGGGCGGCGACAAAGACGTACTGCCAGCCCCATTGAGTGGGCGCATCGGGATATTTTCGGGCCAACGCATTAGGCAGGTAGACCGACCCAAAGCCCTCGCTTATATCTTTGTCATGTTGTGTCTTTACCTGCATCAAGTGGGTGGATATTGGCTCGATCAACTGATCCGAAAGGGTGACCACGCGATCTTTTCCGCCTTTGCCATTTCTGACGATAATGGCGCGTCGGTCAAAATCAATATCCTTGATCCGTAGCCGCATTGCCTCCATCAGCCGCAGGCCGGAACCGTACATCAAGCAGGCGACTAGCCAATGCAAGCCATCCAGTTCTGTTAATAAGCTACGCACTTCGCTCTTAGTCAGTACCACTGGTAACTTTTGAGGCTGTTTGGCTCTAACCGTTTCACCGATGTCACCAAGCGGCTCTTCCAGAACCTTTGCATACAGGAATACCAGCGCGCTTAATGCCTGGTTTTGGGTGGCGGCGGCGACCTTACGGTTGACCGCCAGGTGGGTCATATAGGCAGAGACTTCAGCTGCGCCCATATCAGCAGGGTGGCGCTTATTATGAAAGAGGATGTAGCGACGGCACCAGTCAACGTAAGCTTTCTCAGTGCGAATGCTGTAATGTCTAACGCGTATCGCGTCTCGAACCTGGTCGAGCAGCTTGGGTTTTGATGGGCTGGAATCATCCATTAAGCAGTTCCCGAACGAGATTAAGATCAGCTATGAAGGCTGGCGTTTGGGATGTTAACGTAAAACTCCGGAGACTTGACGTAATTTAACGAATGGTTTGTAGCGATCCTGCATGATTAGATGTTTGGGCTGTTATATAAGTCATTGTATTTATGGAAGACGAAATGAATTTTAGATTCAAAGTACAGTCAGGCTATACGGTGGTGCTCCGCGGGTTATATGTTGAGTCGACGTGTTTAAATACGTCACTTTAATATCTACTTACTGTTAGGCATATTTTAATCGGAGTTACTTTATGGAAATCACAAAAGCAAAAATTTCAGACATACCAAAACTCTGTGTACTCTTAGATTCACTTTTTTCTCAAGAATCCGAGTT
>JAHRWJ010000332.1 GCA_019090185.1 Immundisolibacteraceae bacterium | reverse complement strand
GGTGATGAATTTGAGGTCAATTACAACAGCGCCGGTATCGGCGATAACCAGAACATGCAGGCGCTCATCAATCAACAGGATTTGGCACTGTTTTCCGGTGGCAGCGCCACCTATCAGGAAAGTTACCAGCAGCTGGTTGGCCAGATCGGTGCTCATACCAGTAGTGGCGGCATTAATTTAGAAGCAGTCGGCTTCTCGTTGAGTCAGTCAGTGTTTCGCCAGCAGTCAGTTTCTGGGGTAAACCTGGATGAAGAGGCAGCCAATTTATTGCAGTTTCAGCAGGCCTTTCAGGCCGCAGCGCAAACCATCAGCACCGCTGATACTATTTTTCAGACATTGATAGGTGTCACCTAAGTTTGGACCTGAGGGGGGATTAAACCCGCTAATCAGGTCAGTAAGGTTGGAGTAGTCTAGTGAGAATCGCCAGTAATCAGTTTTTTCAACTTAATCTCAATTCCCTGCAAGCGCAGGAATTTCGGGTTCGTACCACTCAGCTGCAGATCACCAGTGGTCAAAAATTGTTGTCACCAGCTGATGACCCTGCAGGGGCCACGCGAATACTCGCGCTGGAACAGCGCATGGCCAGTCTGGAGCAGTACGACCGCAATAACACCCTGTTAGAAAATCAGCTGCAGATCGAAGAGGCTGCAGTACAGGAGATGCATGGGCTGCTCGATGACGCCCGAGCCCTGCTGGTTGATGTTAACAACGGTACCCATACCGAGGGTGACTACCAAACCTTTGGCGATGATATGGGCCAAATTAGAGATCAACTGCTCAGCTTGGGTAATTCTCGTGATGCCAACGGCGAGTTTATGTTCGCCGGTACCGCCACCAAGACCCAGCCTTTCGTTTTTAATGCGGTCACCGGATTTCAATATCAGGGTGATCAGCAGAGTAGGTCGGTAATCGTGGCTGCGGGGCGGGAACTCAAATTTGGCGACAGTGGTTTCGATCTGTTTGTGGATATATTTACCGGTAATCAGGGCATTACCGCCAGCGCTAATAATGCCAATACCGGTAGTGGTGTAATCGGGGCTGTTTCCGAAGCAGTCGCCGGCGGTTACAACGGTGATCAATTTCGCATTGATTTCACCGCCCCGGGTGTTTACGACCTGATCAACGTGACTACCGCGACGACCATTTCAGGGGGTAATGTTTTTACCCCCGGTGATTCCATTAATGTGGGTGGTATTACGGCAACCCTGGACGGCGTGCCTGATGCGGGGGATCAGTTCGATTTTGACCCCAGTACCCGGCAGAACCTGCTGACAACCATCGATAATCTTGCCAATGCGCTCGATGGCGCCACAGTGGCTGATGTGTCCAAATTAACGAACCAGATAAACCGTGGCTTAGAGAATGTTGATGCTGCGCTAGAGAAGACTAACGGTATTCGTTCTCGGGTGGGCAACCGACTCAATGCAGTCGACACAGTTCGAGCGGCGAATGAAAGTTTCAAGATTGCCTACGAGACCACCTTGTCGCAAATCCGTGACCTTGACTTCACCGAGGCCGCTTCCCGACTCACCAGCGAAGTCAACTCATTAGAGATCGCCCATGCGGCCTTTGCCCGGGTGCAGAACCTATCTCTATTTGATTTTCTATAAGCTCGTCGGGGTTTCATGGCCGCGCGCGATGCCGTAACGACGAGTGATCAATTCACTCCGATGATGATGCAGTTGAGGTAATCGCTGACTTTGGGGCATTAGAACTCTATTGGGGTGCCCTTTTCTTTGGTTCGTTGTTAGCCGAACAGGCGTGCATGGTCTGGCCTCATTCCATGAGACTTGTGCCATTGGTGTGGGTAAGCAAAAGAAATGAACAACCTCTCCAGCCATCCTGAGTTGGACAGACGATAACAGCCGGCCATGTTAAATGGGCTTAACTTAGTGCCATTCGGGCGATGAATGACTGAGCTGGATCGGATTGTGGCGTCTGCTCGGCGCAGCATCTATCAAGCCAATGCGGCTCATTTTTTTTCTTATTTTTTCTAGTGGTCTAGTGGTGCTGACCGGGTTGTTACCAAATTTTTAATGGCTAGCGCTGGTAACCTGCTGATAAGCCTGAATTCCCTGCCGGTTTTGCTGACCCTGACGCAGCTGTTCGGTGAGCTGTTGACGCTGTTGCTGGCTCAGGGACTCTAGCTGCTGATTAAGTCCAAGGATGTTCTCTAGCAGGGCCGCACTATCTGCGGGTGCAGCAGGTAAGCCCTGCATCAGCTGGTCTCTATCCTGCTGAAGCTCTGTCAATTGCAGCCAATCATGGCTTTCAGCAACAGCTACCATCTGTTCGGTCAGGTTGAGTAGTTTCAACCAGGACTGTTTAGGTGATTGGTTCATGTGGCTGTCGCGCTGACCGGTGCCGACATGTCACTATTGCTGGCTTCCTGCTGCTGTATAGCTGGGGGGATCTCCAGCCAGGCGCTACGAATGTCTTTTAGTAATCCAGAAACTTCATCAATGATGGTGATGTCGTTGTTCTGGTTGGCCTGCATCAGCTGGCGTTCGCAATACTCGTATAGGTTGTCCAGGTTGGTAGCGATTTCGCCGCCAGCCACATGGCTGATGCTGCCGCGCAGACCTCCGATGATTGAAATTGCGCTACCTAAACATTGCCCCTTGTCGGCTATTTCCTGGCGTTCTATGTGGCCACGGGCACTGGCTAGTCGCTGCAATAAGCCATCAAACAATTTCAGAATCAAATGATAGGGCGATGCATTTAGCACCGTCTGGCTCTGAATTTGGCGGTAGCTTTTCAGTGCGTTGGAATGGCTCATGGTGGGACTCCTTAGGGTTGATTGGTTGCGCTGATCTTTCAGCACTAAATTAATTAAGCGTGATGACAACTACATTAGTTGTCAGCCTTAAATACGCTGCCCGGCAAGTTAGCAAGCTGCTGCGTTAAAAAGCCACTCACCGCATTGAGCTGACCGACCAATATGTCCATGGCGATAAAGTCGCGCCGCAGCCGTTCATCGAGGTTGGTCAGGCGCAGGTTGAGTCGATCGCGCTGGTCGTCGAGGTCATCGATGCCTGCTTGAATGCTCTTGGTACGTTCACTAATCGAGCCGTTGTCGCCGATTAAATCGTCAATAACGCTACTCAGGCGGCCGGCCAGGCCGTTATCACCGGCAAAAAACTGGCCGATATCTTGAATGTTAAGCAGGGCAGCATCGTCTAGATCTTCCGTGTCCACTGACAGGTGGCCGGTCTGTGGATCGGTGTTGATGCCCAGCTGGGTGATACTGGTAATTGAGGCGGTATCAGATGAGTCTGCAAACAGGTTTTCTCGTAGCAGTCGCTCAAAAGTCTTAACGGTTGAATCACCCTGCAGCAGGCCAACCTGCTGAGTTTCAACGTTGACCTGAAGCAGCCCTTTGACCACCGTGATCATGCTGTTATAGGCACCGGTGAAGGCACTGACCTGCGCTTTGGCGCTGGCTTCATCAAAAGCGACCGTGACCCGGGTGGTTTCTAGAATGTCTTCATCGAGCAGGGTGAAAGTGACGCCGTCGATGGCATCGTCAATGGTGTTGCTGCTGCGGGTGACCTGCTGACCGTCAATTTGGATAACCGCATCTTCGGCGGCCTGGGTCTGAGTCAT
>JAHRWJ010000053.1 GCA_019090185.1 Immundisolibacteraceae bacterium | reverse complement strand
TGGTCGCCAAAAGTGTGGTTTTGTTCTGGGTCGAGTACTTCTAGCAGGGCTGAAGCTGGGTCACCACGAAAATCCTGGGCCATTTTGTCGATTTCATCGAGCATAAACAGTGGATTTCGTTGGCCCACTTTGGCCAGGTTCTGGATAATTTTGCCGGGCATCGAGCCTATGTAGGTACGTCTATGGCCACGGATTTCTGCTTCATCGCGGACCCCACCGAGCGACATGCGGACGAATTTTCGCTGAGAGGCCTTGGCAATGGATTTACCCAGGGAAGTTTTGCCAACGCCGGGTGGGCCAACCAGGCAGAGAATTGGGCCTTTTAATTTTTTAACTCGCTGCTGTACCGCCAGGTATTCGACGATACGCTCTTTGACCTTATCAAGGCCGTAGTGGTCAGCATCTAGAATCGCCTGGGCTTCGACCAGGTCACGACGGGTTCGGGATTGTTTTTTCCATGGCAGTGACACCATCCAGTCGATGTAGTTACGCACCACAGTGGCTTCGGCGGCCATGGGTGCCATCATTTTAAGTTTGTTGTACTCAGCCCGGGTTTTTTCTAATGCTTCCTTAGACATACCGGCGGATTCAATTTTCTCTGAGAGTTCTTCAAGTTCGTTTGGAGCCTCGTCAAGGTCTCCAAGCTCTTTCTGAATCGCTTTCATCTGTTCGTTCAGGTAGTACTCGCGCTGGCCTTTTTCCATCTGCTTCTTAACCTGGGAGCGCATTCTTTTTTCTACTTTCAAGAGATCGATTTCGATCTCCATGCTGCCCATCAGTGCCTCTAACCGGCTGGTGATGTCGGTGATTTCGAGCAGGTCCTGCTTCTGCTGCAAGCGTAACGACAGGTGAGAGGCAATGGTGTCGGCCAGGCGACCGGGGGTATCGATGGTGTGTAGGGCACTAATGATTTCAGGTGGCACTTTTTCGCTACCTCGAACATAGCGCTCGAACTGATTGACCAGAGAACGCATTAAAGGCTCCTGGTCGTCACTCGAAGGTTGTTTCTCGTCGCAGGGCACTACCACCGCGGAGGTGTAGTCGTCGTGGTCTATCTGATCTTTTAGAATTACTCTGGAAAGACCTTCGACCAGTACTTTTACGGTGCCGTCGGGAAGTTTTAGCAGCTGGAGAATGTTCGCAATGGTGCCGGTGGTATGCAGGTCATCCAGTTCCGGGTCATCCATGCCAGGATCTTTTTGAGCAACCAGGAAGACCTGTTTATCAGCGTCATTAGCCCGCTGTAGTGCGGCAATTGATTTTTCTCGACCGACAAAAAGCGGAATCACCATGTGGGGGAATACCACCACATCGCGCAATGGCAGCATCGGAATGGTGGTTTGGTTTGAAGAAGGAGTTTGATCCTGGCTCACTGGAAGACCTCAGTAGTCGATGTTCGTGTACGGAAGACGCTGATTGACTATTTTGTGCTTATTTAAGGCGGCACATCAGCTATTTAGTATAGGTGGGGTTGAACTGGGGAAATTCAACCGGTAGACCAGTTGCTTTGGGAAAGTTTGTCAATCCTCCCGAGTGTTTAAGTTGGTTGGCGTTGTGCTCTCTGATGTTGAGGGCTGTAACCAGGGTGGGAGCTCGCAGGGGGTAATCGAAGAGTTCAGGAGGTTGCCATTTTGGTGGCAACCTCCTGCTAGTCCTATCAGTCAGAAGTCGATGACTTCAGATCTCTTATGAGTCCGCAGCGACTTCCTGGGTCGGTTCGGCGAAAATCATCAGCGGCTTGTACTCTTTGTCGAGAATGTTTTCGTCGAAGACTACTTTTTCCAGGTTGTCGATATCAGGCAGATCGAACATGGTGTCGAGCAGGCTGGTTTCTAGAATAGAGCGTAACCCACGAGCACCGGTTTTGCGTTCAAGCGCTTTGGTCGCGACCGCATCGAGTGCCTTCTGGCGAAATTCCAACTCAACCTTTTCCATCTCAAATAATTTCGCATATTGTTTGGTAAGCGCGTTTTTTGGCTCGGTCAAAATGCGAATCAATGAACTAAGTTCGAGTTCATGTAGCGTGGCGATCACCGGCAGGCGGCCAACGAATTCCGGAATCAGACCGAAACGGATGAGATCATGAGGTTCCGCCTTGGCCAGTGTTTCTCCAAGATCAGTCTTCTCCTCGGCGCTTTTAATCTCTGCGCCGAAGCCGATGCCGCCTTGTTCTAGCCGGTCTCGGACAATTTTTTCGAGGCCATCAAATGCGCCGCCGACGATAAACAGAATGCCTGATGTATCAACCTGCAAAAACTCTTGCTGCGGATGCTTGCGGCCACCCTGGGGAGGCACCGAGGCGATTGTACCTTCGATCAATTTTAGTAGGGCTTGCTGCACCCCTTCGCCAGAGACGTCCCGGGTTATCGATGGGTTGTCTGATTTGCGCGAAATTTTGTCAATTTCATCAATGTAAACAATGCCGTTTTGGGCCTGATCGACATCGTAATCACATTTCTGCAATAGCTTCTGAATAATATTCTCAACATCTTCACCGACATAACCGGCCTCAGTGAGGGTAGTTGCATCGGCAATGGTGAAGGGTACATTTAGCGTGCGGGCGAGGGTTTCAGCCAGCAGTGTTTTGCCAGAACCGGTTGGGCCAATCAGCAAAATATTACTCTTGCTTAATTCAACACCGTCGCTCTGAACTCCCGCGTTGATGCGTTTGTAATGGTTGTAAACCGCCACAGAGAGGATTCGTTTGGCCGCTGCCTGGCCAATGACATACTCTTCAAGGTGGTTAAAAATCTCACTTGGCGTCGGTAATTTGCGTTCTGTGGTGGAATCATCGCTGCTGGAAACTTCATCACGAATGATGTCCGTGCAGAGTTCAACACACTCATCACATACAAATACGGATGGGCCTGCTATTAACTTGCGGACTTCGTGCTGACTCTTACCGCAAAACGAGCAGTAAAGTAGCTTTTCTCCGTCATCCGAGTTCTTATCGTCACTCATTTGGTTACCCCGTAACTCTTCACATTGGCCTCTGTTGCTATCGGCTCAGCAAAGGGTTGCTTTATCCTATTCACTACAACTTTCGAACCGATTTTATCCCTAATTTTAGCACTGGGAAACGTGTTCGTTAGTTGCTGATATTTGCAACATGCACTGGTGATGGTGCGCTGATTCAATTAGCCGTAATTACTCTTCTGAGACTGGCTGTTCCCGGGTTTCGAGTACCTTATCGATTAGCCCGTACTCTACCGACTCCGCCGCGCTCATAAAATTATCCCGATCCGTATCCTTTTTTAGCTGATCTACGGTGCGGTCGCAATGGTCGGCAAGTATCGTATTCAAACGTTCGCGGATATTAAGAATCTCAGCGGCATGAATTTCGAAATCAGCAGCTTGACCCTGGAAGCCCCCAAGAGGCTGATGAATCATCACCCGCGAATGAGGCAGTGCAAAACGCTTTCCCTTGGTACCAGCAGCCAGCAAAACAGCGCCCATACTAGCGGCCTGGCCAATGCAGAGCGTGCTCACATTCGGCTTGATAAACTGCATGGTGTCATAGATTGCCATGCCTGCAGTGACCGATCCACCCGGGGAATTAATATAAAAATGGATGTCTTTGTCTGGATTTTCTGATTCCAGAAAAAGCAGTTGAGCAACCACCAGGTTGGCCACATGGTCTTCAACTTGACCCACTAGAAAAATAACCCGCTCTTTGAGCAGCCGAGAATAGATGTCGTAGGAACGTTCACCACGGGAAGTCTGTTCCACCACCATAGGCACCAGGCCCTGGTTGATGATCGGTGAAGCGGATGATTGGTCAAATGGTGTCATCTGTTGGATTCCTTAGGGCAAGGACCGGTTGGTCCTAAATCAGCAGGAGCGGTGAAGGGGAATTAGCTACCGCCCGCATTCATTACCGTATCAAAATCGCTCGTTTGCTCGACAACTTTAGCCTGGTTGAGGATCCAATCGACGATTTCGGCTTCTAGCACAACATTTTCTATCTCTGACAGTCGTTCAGGCTGAGAATAGTAGAAGTTGACAAAGGCTTCCTTGTCGTCAAAAGGTTCGGCCATGCGGTCGATGTTAGCCCGGATTTTATCGGCGTCGGCTTTCAGTTCGTGGACCCGCACGATCTCAGATAACAGCAACCCGAGTGAGACACGGCGACGCGCATCGTCAAGGTGTGGTTCCAGATCATGGTGGTGATGTTCGTCGTGATCCTGGCCTTCCTG
>JAHRWJ010000331.1 GCA_019090185.1 Immundisolibacteraceae bacterium | reverse complement strand
GGCAGGTTGCCGATGCAGTCACTAACTTTGGCCTGCCGGAACATATCGGTGTCAGCTATGAAAGCGAGCAGGATCGCACCGAAGAGGCGTTTGGTGGTATTGGCACTTATACACTCTGGGTCGCCGTGGCAATATTCTCTATTTTTGTACTACAGTTTAATTCTCTAGTGCAGCCGCTTATTGTGTTTGCTGCGGTACCCCTGTGTGCGATTGGTGCCTTTATTACCCTCTATTTGACCGGTCAGGAACTTTCATTTGCAGCCTTTATTGGCCTCACCAGTTTGATGGGTATTGTGGTCAATAACTCAATCCTGTTGGTGGACCGGGGTAATGTGCTGGCCCGCGACAACCCTACCGCTTCGATCATGGAGGTGGCGGTTGAGGCGGCCCGGAATCGCTTTATGCCGATCGTGCTGACCTCGGTGACCACTATTGTTGGCTTGTCTCCGCTGGTGGTTGGGGAATCGATTATCTTCAAACCGCTGGCGTTGGTGGTTATGGGGGGGTTGTTTGCATCGACTTTTTTAACGCTATTCTGTGTGCCCACACTTTATAGTTATTTCTCGCCTAATCCGGGTGGCCCAAGGCTAACCAGTACGGGCAACCTGATAACGGATGATTAGCTAAGGTATCAAAATGGAATATCGCAACATTGGTCGGTCTGATTTAAAAGTCTCCACCATCGGTCTGGGTGGCAATGTATTTGGCGCGCCACGGCTTGACCTGGAATCCTCGCGGGCCAATATTCTGCGTGCCCGAGATCTGGGTATTAACTTCATTGATACCGCCTATCTCTATAATGACGGCCAGAGCGAGCAATTTGTGGGTGAGGTGCTTAAAGGTATCCGCAACGATTTTATTGTCGCCACCAAATTCCATTTTTTTGGATTAGAGACCGGGGAATCACCTGAACAGCGTATTCGTGATCATTGCGATACCAGCCTGCAACGGCTGCAGACCGACCATATTGATCTAATGCAGATTCACTTCCCGGCAGATGAAGTACCGCCCGAGGTGGTGATGGGCACCCTTAACCAGCTCATCGCTGCCGGTAAAATTCGATTTATTGGTCAGTGTAACTACGCCAGCTGGCGTCATCTGCAGGCAGATAATGCGGCACAGCTAAATGGTTGGGCACCCTTTGTTAGTGCCCAAAATCAGTTCAGTCTGCTGCGCCGCCAGGTCGAAGCGGAGTTGTTGCCGTTTTGTCAGCAATTTGATGTTGGCTTTCTGCCCTACTTCCCGTTAGCGGGCGGGTTTCTATCCGGCAAATACCGGCCCGGCGAGCCACCACCACCGGGTAGTCGCGGTGCGGCCAATAGCCCGGTGATTCGTGGCAAGCGTACTGAGCGTAATGAAGCAATATTGGCGAGTTTATCTGCCTACGCCGGTGATCATGGCCATTCGGTGCTGGAATTGGCATTTGCCTGGTTACTCGCCCATCCACAGGTCAGCTCTGTGATTGCTGGCACCATGAGTGTGAGTCAGGTAGAGCAAAATGCCGCTGCCGGGAGTTGGTCTTTAACCACTGAGCAAAAACTGGAAGTCGACCAGCTCGCTGCCTGGGATGGCAGCGATGAACTGGTAGAGCCGAGTCTTAGCTCTTTTAAATGAAGGTAAATAAAAGCGGTAAATAGCCGGGGCAAATAAACCGGTGACATAGCGTGGCAGATGGCGGCGGTGATTATTTGAGTAGTCGAAGCGCTACCGGTACTCGATACTTTTCGCCTTTCGAACAGGCCAGCGCACCCATTACCGAAAACACCAAATTGGCGACCATCACCCCCCAGACCACCAATGGGCCGATCAGGAAAAAAGTCAGCAGCCAGCCAGCGCTCCAGCCGATGATTGCGGTGATTGACCAGTTCAGTGCTTCGCGAACCTGGTCCGCTACATAGTCATCGCCCTTCTTCATCAGGAACATCACCAGACTGGGCAGGGAAAACAGAAAAATGGTGCCAACCCAAACCAGTAACGCCTGATTACGACTTTCAGGATTAATGTTGTCGAGGGTGATCTCTTCTGTTTCTTCAGTGGTTTCCAGCGCCTTGGGTTGTGGATCCTGCTGGTCTTGCGCGGTTGATGAATTGCTCATGTTAGTTCCCCTGTGATTTAGGCCTGGCGAGATTATGGAAGGCTGTGCGGCGCAGGGCAAGTGGTCTGACCAGTTAGTCGATCCATCCGGCTTATCAACAGAGGGGCCGAGGTGGCGAAAATGATAATCTGATGTGCTTGGTTAAACTGCAGCATTAATAGAATCAAATTTTATTCCGTCAAGGTGAAAGCAAATGGCCGATCCAGAGGTCTTTTCGAGCATGGGTAACAAACAGGAACGATACGACGCGCTGGTGACGGTTTACTCCGCAGACCTATTTCGCTATGCGCTCTGGCTTTGTCGCAAGCGGGAGGTGGCCGAAGACCTGGTTCAGGAAACTTTCCTGCGGGCCTGGAAATCACTGCACTCTCTGCGAGATGACAAGGCTGCTAAAACCTGGTTGTTTACCATATTACGCCGAGAAAACGCCCGTATGTACGAGCGCTACTCACCCGGTTTTGATGATGATTATGATTTCGACAGCGTTGCCGTAGAGCAGGAAGACGAGCAGGTGATGCAGTTGCGCGAGTGTATGAAGATGTTGGCAGATGAATATAGAGAACCACTGATGTTGCAGGTGGTTAACGGCTACAGCAGCAAAGAGATTGCCGGAATACTCGATTTAACGCCGGGTACGGTCAACACACGGGTGTTTCGTGCCCGTAAACAGCTGATGTCCTTAATGAGCCAGGATGATAGTTTTGGTCAGCTGGAGGTGGTGTCATGAATTGCGTCGAATTTCGTCGTCACTGTCTCGAGTCTGGGGTTACCCTCGATAATGAGACCATGGCACATCAACAGAGTTGTGATACTTGCCAGCGGTTTTACCAACAGCAGTCCCAGTTTGAATCACTGCTAGGTCAGGCACTCGCTGTACCGGTGCCAGACGGTTTGGAATCTCGGATTAAGCTACGAAAATCTTTTGCACCCCGTTGGCAGATGCGTCAGCTAGCGATAGCGGCGATGCTGCTTTTGAGTGTGGGTGTTGGCTTGCGGGCTTTCTATGGTCCAGCACCACTCGATGAAGCGCTGCTGGCTCATGCGCTAGAGGCTCACTCCTATCGTGGTGCTGCGGATCAACCGATGCCGCTGGCGCGGGTCAGCCAGATTACCAATGGCTTGGGTGCGCAGGTTAATAACTTGGGTGACATCCGCTACGCCGGTCACTGCCGTATTCATGGCCGGATGGCGGTGCATATGCTGGTGAATACCGATATGGGTCGCTACACCCTGTTCCTGATGCCAGATCAGCCGCTAGAGCAGCGTATTAGCGAGCAAGTTGATGGCCACCAGGTGGTGATGTTTCCGTCTGGAAAAGGTTCTATTGGGGTAGTGGTGCCGGCGGGTAGTGACTGGGTTGAGAGCACTGAAGCGCAGGTTCGGGATGCGGTTACCTGGTCGATTTGATTGGGTTTTCGATACCCTTGTTAGCTAACTTAGGCAAACAGCTCTGCTGAGCTGATAACCCCGGCCGCCACCTCTGCCATGGTCTGGTTCTGGCTCATCGCCAGTTTGCGTAACGCGTGGTAGGCCTGCTCTTCGCTATATTTACCTTTGCCCATGATCAGCCCTTTGGCGCGGTCAATGGCTTTGCGGTCTTGCAGGCTTTGTTGCAGGTTGGCAATCTGGGCGCGCATGTCGAGCAACTGTTTGAATCGAGCTTCCGCCAGATCAAGCAGTTGTGGCAGCCGCGAGACTTCGAGCACACCAACCACCAGCGCGCCTATGCCGGCGGCAGCCAGTTTTTTGGTGGTTTGCGAATCGGCCTGGTCAAGATGCAACACCGTGGTTACCGGCGATTCATCCTGTAGTGCAATGAGTTCGTTCAGCTCTTTGCTATCGAGTCCGCGCATGCTGGCAACCAGCGTGTCTGCTCCGCTAGTCAGTAGTTCTGTGGCGATATTTTTAAAATTATTTAACTGTGCAACCTGAGAGCAATTAACCGCTTGCAATGTGGCCGAGAGGCCAGACAACAGCTCGGTGTTTCCGACCAGCAGAATTTTGTTTGTCATAATATTTGCGCAGCTATGATGAATTTTTATAGATAGTTCCGCTCTTGCCGGCGGTTTACTCCTGAAATATCGCTATGCAAAGCTGGTGCCAATGCTGGG
>JAHRWJ010000330.1 GCA_019090185.1 Immundisolibacteraceae bacterium | reverse complement strand
GTAGCGTCTTTGCCGGGAGTGAATCGGATATCAGAAGCCGGGCTTATTGAACACCTGGCAGAAGTGAGCCGGCTCGGGATACCCGCTATTGCTTTGTTTCCCGTGGTCGATGCTGCGCTGAAAACCGAAGACGCTAACCAGGCCTGGGCAGCTGATGGCCTGGTGCCACGGGTGGTTCGCCTGATTAAGCAGGCCTATCCGGAGCTTGGGGTGATTACTGACGTAGCCCTCGATCCCTATACCAGTCATGGTCAGGATGGTCTGCTCGATAGCCACGGTTATGTTGATAACGACCGCACGGTGACTGCGCTGGTGCGTCAGGCATTGAGTCACGCTGAAGCCGGGGCCGATGTCGTGGCACCGTCAGACATGATGGATGGACGAATTGCTGCGATCCGGCGGGCGCTTGAGCATGAGGGTTATGTGGCTACCCGAATCCTGGCTTATTCAGCGAAATATGCGTCGAGTTTTTATGGTCCATTTCGGGATGCGGTTGGTTCTGCCGACAATTTGGCCGGTGGCGATAAAAAGAGCTATCAGATGGACCCGGCTAACAGCGACGAAGCGCTGACTGAAATTGCCGCTGACCTGCGGGAAGGGGCCGATATGGTGATGGTGAAACCGGCGATGCCCTATCTAGATATTGTCCGCCGCGTTAAAGATGAGTTTGGTGTGCCAACCATGGCTTATCAGGTGAGTGGGGAATACGCGATGTTAAAGGCGGCAGCCCAGAACGGTTGGCTCGATGAGCGTTCATCGGTGTTGGAGAGTTTGTTGTCGATTAAACGGGCCGGCGCGGATGCGATTTTGACCTACTTTGCATTGGATGCTGCGCGCTGGCTAGCTCAATAGTGGCTGTTAATAGGCCAGGTCATGTCGATCAATATGCGGTATTTGGTCACCCGGTTGGCCATAGTAAATCTCCACAGATTCATCGGGCATTTGCCGCCGCTACCGCTCAACAACTGAGTTATCAAGCTATCCAAGCGCCGGTGGATGGTTTTGCGGCCGCTGTGGCGGATTTTCGCCTGGCCGGCGGCGTGGGCTGTAATGTCACCGTGCCATTCAAAGCAGATGCTTATGAATTGGCCGATCAGCTCGATGAAGAGGCGCAGTTGGCCGGGGCCGTCAACACGCTGCAGTGGGATTCGGCGGGAAAGCTATTGGGTTTTAATACCGATGGCAAAGGGCTGCTGCGGGACCTGCAACATAATTTGGGTATCGATCTGGCGGATCGGAAAATTCTGCTGGTGGGTGCCGGTGGTGCGGCAGCTGGTGTGATCCATCCACTGTTGCAGGCATTGCCAGCTAAGCTGGTCGTGATTAATCGGACTGCCAGTCGTGCCGAAGCGTTGGTACAACGTTTTAGTTCTGTCGCTGACGGACGGTTTTCCAGTGCGACCATGGCGAGCCCTGGAAAAGGGTTTGATCTGGTTTTAAATGCAACTTCGGCAAGTCTGTCCGGGGAGTTGCCCGATTTGCCGGCCCAACTGTTTAGTGCGGACAGCTGGGCGTATGATCTGGCCTATGCTGACCAGCCAACGCCATTTTTGCGCTGGGCCCAGCAGCAGGGGGTTGCTCAGCGCCGTGATGGCCTCGGTATGCTGGTAGAGCAGGCGGCGGAAGCATTTCATCTGTGGCGCGGCGTGCGCCCGGAGACCGCTGCGGTGATCAGTCAGTTACGTTAGTCCTGCAGGCTGGTTTATCTGGCTGGTATTAGCATCATAATTTGAATTTCCCTGGGGCCTACAAGGGGCTTTTCACTGTGGCCGCTAAAACTCTTCCTCGTCGTCGGACATCAGCGATAGACCATCAAGTGCGCTTTCTTCTTCGCTGGCTTCGCCGGACTCTTCTTTATCGAGTTTAATCATCAGCCGTAATTCATTGGCTGAATCTGCGTTGACCAGGGCATCCTTGTAGGTGATTTCACCAGCTTTATAAAGCTTATATAGGGCTTGATCGAAGGTCTGCATGCCCATCTGCCCAGATTTGGCCATGATTTCCTTGATGCCATGAACTTCGCCTTTGAGTAGCAGATCCGAAATCAAGGGTGAATTAATCATGATTTCGATCGCCGCCCGGCGCCCTTTGCCATCGGGTGTTGGAATCAGTCGCTGAGCGATAACGGCCTTTAAATTCAGAGAGAGATCCATCAGTAACTGAGGACGACGCTCTTCAGGGAAAAAATTGATGATCCGATCCATTGCCTGGTTGGCGCTGTTGGCATGCAGGGTCGCCATGGCTAAATGGCCGGTTTCTGCAAACGCAATAGCGTGTTCCATGGTGTGCTGGTGGCGAATTTCGCCAATCAATATCACGTCGGGCGCCTGGCGCAATGTGTTGGTCAGGGCCTCCTCAAATGACTTGGTATCTACCCCAACTTCGCGCTGGGTGATGATATTGCCCCCATGGGGATGTACGTACTCGATCGGATCCTCAATGGTAATAATGTGACCAGTACTGTTGTGGTTACGGTAACCGATCATGGCTGCTAGCGAAGTTGACTTACCTGATCCGGTACCACCAACCATGATCACCAGCCCGCGCTTGGTCATGACCAGCTCTTTCATCACTTCCGGTAATCGCAAGTCATCGAAAGTGGGAATAGTGGTTTCGATTTTACGCAGCACCATGCCAACCGCACCCTGTTGCTGAAACACATTGACTCGAAATCGGCCAATGCTTTTGGGGTTGATGGCGAAGTTACATTCCTGAGTGGTCTCAAATTCAGCCCGCTTGTCCTCGGTCATGATGCTGTAGCAGAGATCACGTGATTGTTCGGGGGTCAGTGGTGTTTTTGAAACCTGTTTAACCGTACCGTGAATTTTTATACTGGGCGCGATACCGGCGGTGACGAACAGGTCGGAACCGTCCTTTTCCACCATCAATTTCAGCAGGTCAGCAAATTGCATTGGGGCGTCTCTATTATTAAGGGCTAAATAAAATTATTAATGATCAAACAACAGCAGGTGTAAAAAATCGGCTATTTAAAAGCGTCTCGGTTAGCCGCTTTCATGCCCGCTTCTTCTTTGGTAACTACCCGTTGCTGCACCAGCTTTTGTAAACATTGGTCCAGGGTTTGCATACCGGCTGCCTGTCCGGTTTGAATTGATGAATACATCTGGGCGATTTTGTTTTCGCGGATCAGGTTTCGAATTGCCGGCGTGCCAATCATGATTTCGTGGGC
>JAHRWJ010000052.1 GCA_019090185.1 Immundisolibacteraceae bacterium | reverse complement strand
CCGGCAACAATCTCGAGTAGTTCCCGGGTGCCAGCCTCCTTATCCGTTACCCAGCGATCACCCAGATAAAAGCTACTAATAGAGACCGTTACTGAGAGCACAAAAATCCCAACAATACTGACCTTGGAGACCAGCGAGCGTTGCTGCCAAAGGGCTAGCAGATTATTACTGACCCTACTCATCATCCACGTCGCCGGCTGAACTCTGACTTAACCTCAACAATTGGGAGCTAATCGTTAATTCCGCCGCCGCTGCAACCCTGCGATTGACCTCAAAACGAAGGTGCTGCCCCTGTAGAACCAGCGCTATCACGCCACCATTAACGACAAAACTAGCGCCATCACCGATGGTTAACAACCCCTTCATTGCGCCATCCCCCGGCGGAGTAGACTCGCTGGTAAACAGCAGGTCACACTGGCTGATATCGTTCAACCCGGCAAGCCGACGAACCATCACCTGACGCTGGCCTAGCCAGGCACCCACGGTGATTTCGGCAAATGCTCTGGCTAAATTATTAGCACGATAAAAACAGAAATAGCGTTTGTTAACATCCTCATCCTGTTGGTCTGCAGGCCACTCGACGAAGCGAGCAAAGTTAAACAAGTAGGCCGCTTTAAGCTTACTAATGCCGACAGGCTCAGGTTCGGCCCCACTGACTTGCCAGGAGAGACCCAGTAGCACGCTCAACAGAGCGTTCAAAACCCACCGCTTACTGCGATCGCAAATCAAGCCAACAGACCTTGGCAAATCATGGAACTGCCCTGATACCTGCCCACAGATACTTCCCTGGCCTCAAAGACCGATTCCACCAAACCAGGGATCACTGCTGAAATTCATATTAACCATCCATATTTTACAAACATCAGAGTCAAACGGACCGTTTAACTGCCCGCCAACCAAATCACTGGTTACAACGACCTTATTAAGATAGCTAAAACTGCCAATCTAGACGTACGAAGGCCGTTCGACCTACCGAACTAACTTCAGTAGCAGTTGAATCGTTATATTCAAAATGATCTGATTCGAGTAGATCCTTACCCACCAGGCTTAATTCAAAACCAGCACTCGGTTGCCAGCCAAGCCTAAGATCCAGACTCCACCAGCTATCGACCCCCAGAGAGGTATCCTTGTCTGTATAGCGTATATTGCCGTCTAATTCCCAGTGCTGCCCTATCGATAAATAAGAATTCAGATTAAAAATCTGTTCCGGCGGGCTATGAGAAATCAGATCCTGAGGCGGACCAATACCATCCAGCTTAGACCAGCTATAACTAGCCTTAACATGCCATTTTTTATTGATTTTTAAATTACTGGAAAATTCTAACCCATAAAGCTGAGCTTCTTCCAGATTGGAAAAGGGTACCAGCAATAACGCATGAGGGGCAGGTAAAGCCTGCAATTGCGGAGTATTATTTAACGTGATTCCAATCAGCTCATCATAGTCATGCAAAAACAAGCTCATATCGATGCTGAAGTCATCGCCAAAGCGGTGACGCCCACCTATTTCGTAGGCAACCATGGTCTCAGCATCAACCTCACTATTACCCTGTAACGCCACAAATAGGGGTACCGGCGCTTCGGCCAAATCAGCGGTTAAAAACAGACCATGGGTTTCAAGCCGAGAGGGTGTCCGTTTAGCCCTGGAAACCGAGCCCCAAACTGAAGTGAATGGATCGATCCGATAACTAACTTTAGCCGAGGGCTGAGCATTAAAATCGACCCGACTACTCTGCTCAAACTTACTCCCCAGGGTCAGCCGCAGCCGATTATCCGCTACGGCCCAACTTTCCTGAAAAAAGCCAGTAAACAAATCTTCCCGAAACTGATCCGGATCGGCCCACAACGTAAAGCTGCCATCTAACTCACTGCTCAGGTGCCGATAACCCACACCCCAAACCCGTTCACGCCGGTCAGACAGACAGTTTAGTTGGGTTAACTCAAACTCAAAGGCTTTATCATGGCTATCAAACCGCAGTTCATGTCGGCTACGCTCGTCATAATGTAGCTGCCAGCGGCGACTACCCCAGCCGCGCTGCTGCTGCAGCGCTAACATGACAGTTCCACCATAAATTTCAGCACCACCAACCGGGTGACTGCGAATCGGCGCAACCGGTGAAAAGAGATCAGAGATCTGTCTTCGCTGACTATTCCAGCCTCGACCTATCAACGTCAGTTGGTCCCGGTCTTGTAACGCCAAATCAGCACGAAACTCCAGACGGCGGCTAATCCAGCTATCATCTGCAGCAGAATCACCCTGATCGGTCACACCATCGCTATTACCATTATCTCTAAAGAAACCGCTGAGTTTGTAACTGAGTCGTTCGCTAACTTTGCCACCGTGAGACAGAGCCAACACCGGCCGTAGGTTGTCTCCATACCGCACAGAAACTCGATTGCCCTGACTCATTGCCGACGAACGGGTAATGATATTAATCACCCCATTCACCGCATTGACTCCCCAGGTGGCAGCACCCGGGCCGCGAACCACTTCTATGCGCTCAATTTCCGCCAGATCCAGGTCCAGCTCATCCCAGTTAACCCCGGAAAAAGTCGGTCGATAAACCGAAACCCCATCCAGTAACACCAATAAATTGCTGACAAAATCACCATTAAAACCACGCACACTGACCGCCCAGTGGCTGGCATCCACCCGGCGCACATCAACTCCGGGCGCCATTCTCAATAACTCAGGCACGGCAGTTGCGGTCGAGCGTCGAATATCTTCACTAGAGATAATGGTGACCGCCGAAGCCACATCGGCGAGCTGTTCTGGCTTCCGGCTGGCCGTAGTCACCTCCAATTCAAACAACTCTTCAAGGGAGAGCGACAGCAGCGGATGTCCAGAGCTGAGGTCATCTACCGCTAACGCGACCGATGAAAACAAACCGACAAAAACAAAAAACGCGCATATCAATGCGCGCAAATTAACATGAGTCAATGGACCAAAAACCCCTAAAATTTCTTGTTAAAAATTTATCATCACCCAGCCCCAGCTTGAGCACCGTTGCCCAACCATTCAGTTATGTCCACCCCATTAAGACGTAAAAACTGAGCAACCGCACCGCAGAAGCTCAGTTCATCGTCACGCTTCCATCATCCTTTACTATTTTCTTAGCGGCCATCAATTATGCTGATTTTTTTCTTGGATT
>JAHRWJ010000051.1 GCA_019090185.1 Immundisolibacteraceae bacterium | reverse complement strand
TAGAACCCTTGTTCAAAATAAGAATTCTGGCAGGTGTGAGTTTCAATTAGTGGTCAAGCGTTCAGGGCTATTTCACAGGGTTCTGGTAATTATTTTTAATATTCAAAGTACGGATAGTTCATGAGCTATAAAGTAGAAAAGGCGGTTATTCCCGTGGCTGGACTGGGTACACGAATGTTGCCAGCCACCAAAGCAATACCTAAAGAAATGATGCCTATCGTTGACAAACCATTAATTCAATATGTGGTTAATGAGGCAATAGCTGCCGGTATATCAGAAATTGTTTTGGTGACCCATTCAAGCAAAAACGCGATTGAAAACCACTTTGATTCCTCTTTTGAATTAGAGGCGCGCCTGGAGATACGGCTTAAACGTCATTTGCTGGAGGAAATTCGCACAATTGTTCCTGCAGATGTCACCATCATTTCTGTTCGTCAGGCCGAAGCAAAGGGCTTGGGGCATGCGATTGCCTGTGCATATCCTGTTGTAGGCAATAGTCCGTTTGCAGTTCTTTTGCCTGATGTGCTGGTTGACCAGTACGAAGCAGACCTGACCCAGGACAACTTGTCATCCATGGTGGATAACTTTAGTCAGACCGGAAACGCGCAGCTTCTGGTAGAGCCAGTTCCTTGGGAAGACGTGAGTAAATATGGCCTTGTGGACTGTTTGGGAAAAGAGCTTCTACCGGGACAGAAGGCGCGGGTGGATAAAATAGTTGAAAAGCCGGCCAAAGAAGATGCGCCATCAAATATGGCAGCGGTAGGGCGCTACGTGTTACCGCCAGAAATTTGGAAATTACTCGATCAAACTCAACCGGGCATAGGGGGGGAAATTCAGCTTACGGATGCGATTGACCATCTTGTCGCGGAACAGACTGTTGAGGCCTATCACATCGTTGGTCGCAGCCATGATTGTGGCGACAAGTTAGGGTATATGAAGGCTCAAATCGCCTATGGCCTTAAACATAGAGAAGTGGCGGCGGGGTTGAGGGAGTTTATAGAGATGAACCGGACTGAGTAAGGGGTTCTTTACAGGAGGGAGATCGCCTGGCTGAATTGCTGTAGATCGGTGGCAGAAATACCTCGATAAAAAGGTAGTGTCAGCAGTCGTTCGGCCAGCTCAGTTGCATTTGGATGGGCTGAATGGTCGGGCTTTCCGACGATCGGAGGTATGCCTGCAATATGGGGAATGGGTTGACCATAAAGGGCGGTAAACCCCAGTTTTTGGTTCTGAGCAGTTGCCAGGACTTTATCTCTGATGGCCTTCGATGGCGCTAAAACAGCATAGCGCAATAAGTGGTGGGTTCTTTTCGGGTCGCTTTGCTGACAGAGGTCTATCCATCCTTGGCTGGTTTTTGGGCTGAATAAATTTTCGTAGTCCTGTCGGAGTGCTGAACCATCGACCGTACTAGCACGGTTAAGGTTGGTTAGTAGATACCTGATGGCCGGCTTGGGCATGCCGCCTATCTCCTCAAGTTGGCTATATCGGGTCTCGCCGAGGCCAATCGGTAGATGTTCTAGAAACCCATAAATACTTGGTTTGATAGCCAGGTTATAGACTTCGAGTTTTAGTCTTGTTAGCAAGTTGCTCGCAAATGTATCGGTTACAGCGGCAAGATGTGGCAGCTTAAAGGGCTGGTTTGGTGGCTGTAAGACCGCTCCACCAGTTAACACGCTGACGGGTTTGCCTCTTCCAAAACTGATCACGATGAGTTCGCTATCGTCACTGGTTATGGTGGTAGGGAGCACCCTGGCCTGGGCGCAGTCCCTGATCAATGTGCAGTTGTGCTGGCGAAGCAGTTGGCGGTGGCTATCCGATACGCTGGGCAGGCCAAACAGGTCAACCGATATAACGGCCACCGTGTTTTCGGTTAATTTTGTTGCGAGGTCGTCGCTATCGAGTTCTATCTTATTTTTGGCCAGATCCACCAGCACTGGTTTGGCTTGATTGAAAATAATGGCACTAACCAGCGATGGACATCCGTATGCAGGTAGCAGTACTTCCGGTTGTTGCGTTGGTCGGTGCTGTAAGGCAGCACCGACCGCAGCGGCTAAGGCTGCGGTGCCGCTTGCATATAGGTGGGTCTTAAAAGGGTTGAAAAACGTAGAAATTTCCTGAGATGATTGTTGGGTTGAGATAGGTTCGCCAACGGGTCTTAGAGCACGACTCATTAGCGACGGCTCGGGGTCCATGTGACTGCCCGGGTGCCGCGTAAATAGTCGATAAGTGCGTGGGCTGCAGCGATGTTGGCTTGCATGAAAAAGGTTGGGATTTTCAGCCATATCACGTTGGGCTTAGGCTGTAGAACCGAGCCAATTAAGGCGCTGATCAGCAGTGCGAGTTGTGCTGCCAGGGTTAGCTGATAAAACCAGTGTTCTCCTGCGATAACCACATTGGTTAGTAGTAGTAAGCCTTGAAACCAGGGTACCGCCCAGCGCATTAGCTTGTGACTCCAGAGCTGAAATGCAAACAGAGGAAAGCGAGCAAAATTCAATAAATCCGTACTCACCGCAAGGGCACTAATGCCGCGTAGGATAGTGCGTCGCTTGCGGGAATATTCTTTCGCCGGGTCCTGTATATCGGGATAAATACCGATGACGTCATCGGCGCTAATGGCCCTCATTTTTTTGCGGGCGCAGGTTAGGGCTGTGTTGAAATCACTGGGGAGTTGGCTATTCCAGGTTTGGCAGAGTTCACGCCGAACAGCGAAAAAAGAACCACTCAAACCTACTAGAGTGGAAACCTGGGATTCATGTTTGCGTAGTGCCATTTCATATCGCACATACAGCCCTTCGCCCATTGGGGTGCCGTCAGTGCTGACCATGCGGTCAACGCTCGATACAGCGCCTATCTCCGGGTCATTAAAGTACTCTGCAAGTGCCAGCAGGCTTTGCGGTTCGATTTGAGTGCCAACATCGGTGAACACAACAATTTCACCGGATGCCTGGTCAATAGCTAATTTTTGCGCATGTTCTTTGCCGAGTCGTTCGTTGGCACGAATGACTTCCACGCCCTGTGCCTGGTAACCGTTGGCGATCTCTTCGGTACGGTCGTCGCTGGCATCCGATGCGATAATGATCTGTAGTTGATCTCGGGGGTAGATCAGGGCCAAGGATTGTTCAATTTTCTGTTCTATGCGTTGCTGTTCGTTATAGGCGGTTATGATCAACGAGAGTTTTGGTTGCCCTGGGGTTACTTGTGGATCTTTGACGAACGTCGGTTGACGCTTGTTGCTGAAACAGCTGATTGCCCACATTAGTAGTGGGTAGATGAGGTAGCTGTAGAGGGCACCGACCAGGCTCAGCCAGAAAATTGTTTCCATCATGCGGTTGAATAATCCTTGGGAAATGTCGAAAAATGCTGGATGACGTTAATGGTTGCTCAGAATCGTTAAACTGGCAATGCAATAGTTGTTTGATGGTAGGGCTAATCTGCAGTTTAGCAACGATATCAGCGCGAGTTTACGAACGGACTCTCTAGATTCGGAGTTGCTCGGCGTTGGTTGTTATTAATCCCTGGGGTTGGGGAAGGTGTTAGAAAATAATCATGTCAGGTGCTGTTAAAAAAAATGACTCTTCGGCCGTCTGTCGAGTGCTTCAGCTTGCTTCCGGTGATCTGTGGGCCGGGGCTGAAGTTCAGCTGTTCCACCTGGCCTGCTATTTACAAGAAAGCGCCAAGGTAGAATTGCGGGTTGTCTTGTTAAACTCTGGAGAACTTCAGCAGAGGTTGCAGGCTGCAGGCGTGGCGGTGACGGTTATCAGTGAATCAAAACATGGGTTTTTCCGTTTAATGTTTTTATTGCTGGGGATTAGCCAGGAGTTTCGAAGCGATGTTATTCACACCCATCGACAGAAGGAAAACTTGCTGGGCTCGGTGGTGGCTCTGTTGTCGGGTATTCGCAGCATGCGTACCGTTCACGGCGCAGATGAGCATCCGCCGCAGCGAAAACAGATTTTAAAACGGTTACGAAATTTTGCTGATAGATTTGCTGGGCGGTGGTTCCAGTATAAAGTTGTTTCTGTTTCAGCCGATTTAGCCGCTAAGTTATCAACGCTCTACCGACGGGGTCAGGTGATTACTATTGCCAACGGAGTGGATGTTTCGGCAGTACAATCAGCAGCGATAGAGCAGCGCCGTGAATTACCAGCAGATCCTATAAAAGTTGCCTTTGTCGGCAGGATGGTGGCGGTAAAGCGGATTGACCTGTTTGTCGACATCGCTCGTTTAGCCGGTCAGCAAGCTCCAGGTCAATTTCAGTTCTATGCTATCGGCGATGGGCCGATGTTGGAACTGGCCCAACGGCAGGCCGCAGGTTATGGGCTAGGTGAACAGCTGGTTTTTACCGGCTTTCGTGCCGATTCGTTGGGCTGGTTAGCGGCAATGGATTGTCTCTGCATCGTTTCCGATCATGAGGGGCTGCCAATGGTGTTGCTGGAAGCCATGGCGCTTAATGTGTTGGTTGTTGCCAGAGAAGTTGGCGGTATAGGCCAAGCCCTGCATGGAGGTGCCGCTGGTAAATTGATTGCCGCTGCTGACCCTCAGCAGTTTGTCGATGCACTGACAGCGCTTTCGGGCGACGTTGACCTGTCAGCCCAATATAGACTAGCGGCGTCATCGTGGTTGGTTCAGCATTTTTCCGTTGAAGTGATGGCAGAGCAATATATAGTGCAGTATTTAGCCAAGTAGTTAGTGGTTGTTGGTTGACCCCTCGGTTTTGTCAGGTGTTTCCAGCGATTGATCAGGTTTGATTTTAAATAAATACTATATATTTCAATGGGTATAGATTAATATTTAAGAAATTACATTAATTGTACGGTGTGTAATGGTGCCATCGGATATTACCGAGGTGGATCATCAGCCTTGTTTGATGCTGTTGCCAATGCCTCTGTGCAAGTGGAGCGACTAAAATGTTTTACCAATCTTTAGCCAGAGTAAGTTTTGCTGGTTTGCTGCCTCGGTTTATGGGCTTGTGGCTCTGTTTGACGATAGCCGCCTGTGGTGGCGGTGGCGGTGGCGGTGGCGGTGCTCCAGGGAATGTAGTGGTTACTCCCGGCCCCGGCCCCGGTGGTGGCTCACTAGTCATCAGCTGGTCATCCCCTTCTACCCTGGGTACGGATGGAAATTCGTTAGTGATTGCGGCTTTTAATGTTTACCGAGGTCCCAATGCGGGCGCATTGGTGTTGCTTGCAGCAGTCACCGTTAACAATGTTCCGCCTATTGCTGCAGAGACGACTTTTACCGATGCGACGGTGACTTCCGGCGACACCTTTTTTTATGCGGTCACGGCAGTTGATACGGTGGGTAATGAAAGTCCTCAATCGGCTGTTGTCAGTGCGGTAGCCCCATGATGAAGGAAGATTAAGATATGGCCTTTAAAAGAAATCGATTTCAATGGTCTAGCTTTGTTTTAGCTGGGGTGATGATTATTGCCGGGTCAGAGGCAGCAGCCTGCAATATTTTTGTGGACGGCGCGCTAGGGGATGACGTGGTTGCTACCGGCGGTGCTGGAGACCCCTTTAAGACCATTCAACGGGGGGCTGACGCGGCCTTAACACCGGGCGATATCGTTTGTGTGCGCCCCGGGGTCTATTTTGAAAACAATCAGGACGCGCCGAGTGCGGATTTTAAAGGGGTGAAAATCCGCGCTAGTGGTGGAGTTGGAAATCCGATTGTTTTTCAGCCGGACCCAGCGGTTGTTGGTCGGGTCGTTATCGATATGGAATTTGACGTTTCCAATGCACCGGGTTCAGTGACTGCGGTCAAAGATACCGTCGGTTTCTATATCAGGGCGTTTGATGACATTACCATTACCGGATTTGAAATAAGGAACGTTACCACCGGCATTTTGACCCAGGTGTTGAATTCTCCTGATCCTGTGACCGGGCAGTATGACCCACCCGAACGGATCATCATTGAGAAGAACCATATTCATGATGTGCGCAGGGACCAGCGCGAAACAAACACAGATACCAATATTGCCGCGATTAGACCAAACGATTGTTACGACTGTGTTATCCGTGGCAACCGTCTGCATGGTGTGTCGCTGATTACTACTCTAGACGTTACTAATTCAAATCACGATTATGAAGTTGCCAACTTCGAGGTCATTGATGACCCCGCAGGCGATGATATTGTTATTGAGACACTGATTAACCAGAATTCCGCCGGCATCCACAGTTTTGGCATGTTGCGGACTGTCATTGAAAATAATGAAATTTTTGATGCGGCAGTTGGGGTTTTTCAGAAAAGCTGGACCAATCAACCTTTGCCAGGCGATCTTGATTACCCAATCGCTACTCCGCCAGCGGTTAACACAGCGACTGATTTTGGTTTGCGGGTTAAACGCAATTTGATTCATGACACGGCGCTGGGTGTGCGGTTAACCCCATCAGGCGGCAGTGGTCGTATTGTCTCTGGCTCAGGTGAAGCGCATGGTAATCCTGCCCATTACAACGCCGATATCTCGGAGAATATCTTTTATTCGACACAGGCAGCAGCGGGTGCGAATCATCGCCTCGGGCCACGGTTTGAGCGCATGGAATGGGCACTGGATACGGATTTGCGGGGCACGGTAGATCAAAGTGAGCGGCTGACTTTTTCAAATAACACGGTGATTGCTCATAATGGTGTCAACATTGATGCGATGAGCGACATCCAAATTTATAATAATTTCTTTTCGCTCTCGCCGGTTACCGATAGCAATATTTCTGGTCCGGAAATTGCCATACAGACCGAGTATTCGAGAATAAAGGCGATTACCTTGCTCAACGCAGGGACCGACTTGAACTTAGGGACTCCTTCTGTTCCGGTGGTGGTGACTGGCGTCAATGGTTGCGAAGGTGCTGTAACTTGTGACTGTGAACTAAACACGGGGTTAGATGTTGGCTTTACAGATAATGGCGGTGCCTCCCCTGTGGTTACGCGTCAATTTTCCCCTGATCCGCAATTCTTTTGTGATGAAAATGTGCAGTGGACTGCTGAGATCACAGTCAGTGACTTTAACTATTTTCATGTGGGTAAAAACTTCCGTCTCAATCGGTTCGGTGCTGCGGGAAATGGGGTTCAAATTGGTGGTATTGAACAGCTGCAAACGAGCCTGACCGCTTGGCAAGGGCTGACTGCTGCCGGAAATTTTGGTTTGACTGATGACTTACCTGATAATAATTCTCAAGCCGACATAGCACCTGATGATAACTTTTTATCAGGCGTAACCATTAACCAGAGCGGTGGAGTCACTGTTGATCCCACCAGTGCGACACCTTTTTTGCACCCGGTGGCGCTGGATGGAGTCGGTCGTGTTGGCGGGTTGATCGGCGGTGGCGCAATCAATATAGGTGCCTTTCCAGCAGGCACGTTTAACCCACTTGGTGGTCCGTTTGATCCGGCCACGGATAGCGGGTTTATAGGTACGCCGCGCTTTGTGGCCGCCCCTGGCGGGTTTACGGTCGAGTGATGGCGCTGCGGTTTAGCGGGTCTTTACCAAAGGTATAAGTTTGGTAGTGCTCAAGTAGTGAGTGATCCCACTGCAATGCTGTTGGCGTGCCGAGGCTCGCTGTTAATTCGGGTGCTGTTAATGGCATGGGTGATGGCCCCGGCCCATGCGCAGCCCTGTAGCTATTATGTAGCCAATGCAAATGGCAGCGACGCCAATGCTGGTAGTTCCATAGCGCCTTTTAAAACCATCCAGAGGGGGGCCGACGCGGCCTTAACGGCTGGGGATATCGTCTGTGTGCGTCCGGGCGTCTATTTCGAGAATAATCAACGTAGGCCGAGTCCCAAATATAAAGGCGTAAAAATTAGGGCGAGTGGCCTGCCCGGCAAGCCGATTGTTTTTCAGCCAGACCCAGCTGTCATGGGGGCAGTGATTATTGACATGGGTTTTGATGTGAGTCGGGCGCCTGGCTCGACTGTCAATCCGGCCGAGGCGCTCGGTTTTTATATCAGGGCATTTGATTACATCACCATCTCTGGTTTTGAGATAAGAAACGTCACGACCGGCATTCTGACCCAGGCGTGGAAAAGGCCTGCCGCGCCAAATAAGGGGATGTATGATCCGCCGACTCATATCATCATTGACGGCAACCATATTCACCATGTTCGCAGGGATCAGCGAGGATCAAATAGTGACTCTAATATTGCACCGGTGAGACCAAATGACTGTTACGACTGTGTGATCAGCCGAAACCAGCTGCACACAGTTTCGTTGATTAACAAAAGCGGCGTAGAGCAGTTCACCAACCAGAACTCTGCTGGAATCCATAGTTTTGGTATGTTGCGTACGGTGATCGAAGATAATGAAATTTATGCTGCCTACGCAGGGATTTATTATAAAAGCTGGACCAACCAGCCATTGCCGGGTGATGTGAATTATGATCCTGCCCGGGTGCCGCCACCAGTTGACCCGGCCACCGACTTTGGTGTTCGGGTTCGGCGCAACGTGATTCATGACACCGTACTGGGCGTCCGTCTGAGTTCTTCAGGCGGTAATGGACGGATAATTTCCAAGTCAGGCAATGCGCACGGAAACCCCGCCCATTTTAATGCAGATATTTCTGAGAACATCTTTTTTTCTACTGACCGGGGAGAGCAAGGTCATCGGCTCGGTGAGAAATTTGTGCGGATGGAGTGGGCTTTAAGAACCGATTTAAGGGGGACGGTTGGACAAAGCAAGGGTTTGGACTTTTATAACAACACGGTTATTACCCATAACGGGGTCAATATAGACGCGGTGGCGGGCGTCAATATTTATAATAATTTTTTCTCCTTGTCGGCGGTTAATCCATCAGGATTGGCCGGGCCAGAAATTGCTATTCGAACTCGGTACGTTACTTTTTCTGCGCAGCAAGCGCTCAACAGTGGCATGGTTTTGAATTTGGGTACGCCACTAAGCCCAGTGCCCAGAACGAGCTGTATTGGCAGTGCAGACCCCGATTTATTGGTGAGTCCGTTTATAGCGACGATGCCGATGGTCGCGGCTGGTGAC
>JAHRWJ010000329.1 GCA_019090185.1 Immundisolibacteraceae bacterium | reverse complement strand
GCAGCGGTAACGCTAACCCTAGCAAGACTTCACTGGAGAGCGAGAACAGCCCCGCGCCATGAATTAGTTTTTCGGTTCGAGAATCAAGCACGATGGTTGGTTAACCTCAAAAAGCATGGTTGCGGGCTTGCCAACCATGCCGAAATTTACGTAAAGGGTGCGCAAGCAAACCCCATATGGCCCTCTGTTCAGGCCATTCAATAAGGCAAGTTGGTCACTGTGATTTAGTTAGCAATCGCTGGCGAACAGAACAGAAGTGAATAGATCAGTGGCTAATACCGCTATGTTGTTCCTGTCCTGCGCAGCGAACGAAGAGCTTTGCTATTTTGGGTTGATGGACGGCCGGTTTAAATTTCTAGCATCTGCCGATACAGCTGCTAGAAGGCCCGAATCTTGCCTTCGCTGAGCAGACTGCTCTCGCGCTGAATATCAACACCTTCCATCTCGACACATTCTAATGCATCCGGGTATTGGCCAGGCCGATTGCTGCACCAGTTCGGTGGCTTCCCCACCCCATGAAAATAACTAATCAGTTTAGTTATTGGGATAAACTGACGCCAAAGTACACTTCTACTGACAACTAAAAAACCAAAAAAAGGCATACCCGGGATGAGCTCAGCAGGAGTTATTACTAGCCTAGTCGCCATGTTTTGGGGCGCGATATTTTTCCAAGCGGCCGGTGCCTTTATTGGCGCAGCACTTGGTTTTCTGGTAGCCGAGCAGGTCACATCAAATGCGCTATTAAAGAAAATAACCAAGCAACTCGCCGAAATTGAGCAGCGCAAGTCAGAGGCCATTAGCTCCCCAACGATTTCGACGCCCCAGAACCTGGTTGAGCCCGTCTCCAACACCGAGCAAACAACGCCCCAGCCTGAAAGAGATAGCCAGATTGATAACCAGGCTGAAAGCGCCAAAATCGACAACCTCCACGGCGCATCACCGGAGTCAAGCCCGACCACCCCACAGCCGGCGATCCTGCCTCAGGTCACCGAACAAGTCTCGATGCCGTTGGCAATAGAGGCTGTTGCAGAAATATCGGCGGTTGCCGAAATCGCAGAAGTGGCAGAAGTGGCGATCGACATACTCGCGACAGAGCGACCATCTGCCCATCAGGAGCCAACCACTCCAGCAGCAAACCTGCGACAACGCTTATGGGCAATAGTCTCGCAAGGTAACCCGTTTGTCCGTGTTGGCGTTGTAGTACTGTTTTTTGGTGTGGCTTTTTTACTTAGATACGCCGCCTCTGCCGGATTTTTCCCGGTTGAATTACGCGCAATTGGCGCAGCGGCGCTAGGCTTTTTACTCTGCTGGATCGGCTGGCGTACCGGCCAAACCAGAGCTCAGTACGGGTTGGTTTTGCAAGGCGGCGGGATCGGCATTCTATTCATCACCACCTATGTCGCTTTTAGGTATTTAGAGCTACTTCCACCGGGGTTTGCTTTTATATTATTAATTGCTATCGCCGTTGGTACAGTCTATCTAGCCCTGTTACAGGATGCAGCAGTATTAGCATTTGCCGCGGTAGGTGGTGGTTTTATCGCGCCTTTATTGGCTTCTAACGGTAGTGGTAGCCATGTTTCACTGCTGAGTTATTACCTGCTGCTCAATGTCATCATTGTGGCTATTGCCTGGTCACGGTCTTGGCGCCACCTGAACCTGCTGGGTTTTGCTGCAACGCTGGCCATTACCTCGGTTTGGGGTTTTCAAAATTATACCGACGCAGCCTATGCCTCTAGCCAATTTTTTCTGGTGGTGTTTTTTCTACTCTATGTAGCGATCTCGATACTCTATGCTTCTCGCCAGCCGCCACAGCTCAAGGGTATTGTCGACAGCTCGTTAGTTTTTGGTGTGCCACTGAGTGCATTCGCACTGCAATCACAACTGCTGTCAGACACCGACTTTGGGCTAGCCATCAGCGCGACGATTTTGGCCCTGTTCTATTCCGGTTTAGCATGGCAAATCCACAAACGGGCCATCACAACTAATCACCTGCTGAGCGAGTCTTTTCTGGTACTTGGTATAACCTTTGCCTCACTGGCGATCCCGCTGGCCTTTAGCAGCCAGGTCACCGCTACGATTTGGGTCCTCGAAGCACCAGCAATTCTCTGGATTAGCCAGCGCCAAAACCGACGTTACGGTCAAATAACCGGACTACTGATGCAGCTGGTGGCCGGATATCTGTTCTTCATTCAAGCCGACGGCACGGCTACCAGCTATTCATTGAGTGCTTTCATTACCGGCCTGGTCCTACTCTTTGATAATGCTTCACCCGTCCTGACCACTCCGTTCTTAAACGCTAGCTATATGGGCTCACTATTGATCAGTATTGCTGGACTGATCAGCGCTGCCCTGCTGCGCGCTCCCCGAACCGGCGAAGCGCCAGGCCCTGAAAACATGAAACCAGAGATGCTGGCCTGGGGACTACTTTGGTGGTTCGGTGGCGCCCTGGCAGAAATTTGTCGGCAATTTGACGGCATGGCTGCCGCCAATTGGCTTCTCCTTTTCGCCGGGTTATCAGCTGCTTTAGCCTGGCGCCTGCACACCAGAATCCCTTTGCTACGCCCCTTTAAGATCACCGAATACTTGATCGCCGCCTCGGCTTTGGTAATGACATATGCGCTGCTGTCCGGTGTCCATCCCTGGCAAGGACTGGGCTGGTTAGCCTGGCCACTGGCATATGTAATCAGCTATCAATCGCTCTACGACTACCGGTCTGACAGGCCACATCGCAAGCGCGTCAACTCGATACATATCTTTGTATCACTCTCTTTAGTGCTAATGGCGAGTTTGGGAACCCAGGTTTTTGCCGTTGGCTTTCAATTCCCGCCGAGCATCAGCTTAAGCCTGCTGGTGCTCCCCGCCGCCGGTTTGCTTTACGCAATTAGTAGAATACCCAACTGGCCATTTTCATTAACCAGGGTTTACTCAGGCTTTGTGGGCAAAATCCTGATCGTTGCGGTTTTTGGCTGGCTACTTACGGCTTTACTCAACAATGGCCGCATTGGCCCATCGATCTACATCCCGTTGCTCAACCCGGTTGAAAGCGCTCAAATACTCGCCAGCTACGCCATTTTTATCTGGATCAAGCGGGTTAAAGATGAAAACCTGTTTACGGAGATGGAACTACAGTGGACTAGAACAGTATTCAACGGATTACTTTTTCTGCAAGCCAATGTTCTGGTAATGCGCTGCTACTCCGCCTATGCACACATCCCTTGGGATTTGGCTCCACTGATGGCTTCTAACGGCCTGCAAACGAGTTTTTCCGTGCTCTGGAGCCTCCTGGCGATGAGCACAATGCTGCGTGCAGCCCAGCAGCAGCAACGTAAGTTGTGGATTGTTGGCAGTGCCTTAATGGCGGTGGTAGTGCTAAAACTGTTTACAGTAGATTTGGATGCTACCGGCACCCTGGCGAGAATTCTATCTTTCATGGGTGTTGGCGCGTTGCTGTTACTGGTCGGCTATTTCTCACCCATTCCGCCCCGAACTGCTGAGGCCGAGGCTGTTTAAGAAACCAATCCCTTCCCGAAAACACGAGCCAGAGAAAGGGGTCATGCAGGAATGGCACTAAGTTAAGCAACTCACGACACCGCTGTATTTCCTCAAATTAGTTTCAATGACGACCTCGGAAAGGTTTGTTACTTAGCTTTTGACTTACCTATCCCCTGATAGCG
>JAHRWJ010000050.1 GCA_019090185.1 Immundisolibacteraceae bacterium | reverse complement strand
TTCATTATCTGTTGGAGAGTCAGGTGCATCAGGGCTTTGGCAATGGCCTTTAGAAATGCCGTTGATGATAGGCCTCAACTTGCGTGATAAATCTTCGGCGAAATTCTAAATTTTCGAGTTGTTGCTCGTCGGACACCGGCAGGTTGGGATAGCGTTTTCTGATCTGGGCTGCGAACAGTCCCTGGCCGGATTTATTTGCCCTATTCCCTGATACTACCGGTACGTTGTGAATGCCACAGCTTGGTGACCGTGCCTTAAAAATATAACCGCTGAGGGATTCGAGCCAGGTTTGTTGGCTGGCGATTTCCGTGAGTGGCTCGGTGACATCTAAGGTACTTGTTTGGGTACCGACACAACGTAGACCAGATTTCGTCATTAACAGGTGAATGGGTTCTCTAGGCACGCCAAGGCCAATTTCGGTTTCAGGACAAAAGGCTTGGTAGTTAAATTTTTCGTTGAGTAAGTTGAGTACGATTTCATGACGTTTATGCTTACCGTCATAACGAACAGGAAGGCCTAATAGACAGCTGCTAACGCCGATAACGGCAAGGGTTGAATTCATGTTAACGCTAGATAGCCCGGGTTAGTTTGGCAATAGCCTGGTGGTAGCCAGGGCAAGTTATTTGGTATGGAATGGTTCGGCCCGTATCAGGAGACAGGTCTCAAGTGGAGGCTAAATTGAACGACATATTGTTCTACCAAACAACGCTATTCAATTCAGTGCTGAACCTATTTTCGGCGGCAGAGCCCAGGTTATAGAGCTCTGGGCTTGAGCTTAGAACTCGGTAAAATTGTTAAAGCCTGATTAAGTTAACTAAATTCGGATAACGAGTAAAACGATAATGACAAATGTGACTTATGTGGGTCGACAGTCTATTTTTGACATCAACGAAGAAATTTTTGCATTTGAATTGCTTTACCGTGAAGGCGAAGACAACTTTGCCAATATTACTGATCATAATTTGGCTACAGCAGAATTATTGAATAACGTTTTTACGTCGATTGGACTGGAACACCTGGTCGGAGATAAACCAGCTTTCGTTAACATGCCGAGGGATTTTCTACTAGGAGATTATCCGATTCCGGAACTTACTGACCAACTGGTTATTGAAATTTTGGAACATGTTGAACCCGATGCTGAGGTGATTGCGGCTTTATCAGCCTTGAAGCAAAAGGGGTATCTACTGGCACTAGATGACTATGTATTTGAACCTCACATGGAACCTTTTCTGGCTCTTGCTGACATTATTAAGCTAGATATTATGCAGCTAGGTCTAGATGGACTGGCAGAGAAAGTTGAGAAACTACGGCCCCATAATGTGAGGTTGTTGGCGGAAAAAGTGGAGACGGCTGAAGAGGTCGGCGCCTGTCGTCAGCTAGGGTTTGACTATTTTCAGGGCTATTATTTTTCCCGGCCTAAGATTGTCAGCGGTAGGCAGATTACCGGCAACCAGATAGCAGTTATGCAGATGTTGACACTGCTCAATGACCCAAATGTTGATACTGATGAGCTTTCTGAACTGGTTCAGCAAGATATTGCGGTTAGTTACAAATTGTTGCGGTATATGAACTCTGCAATGTATAGCTTTAGTCGAGAAATAGAGTCGATCCGAGAGGCCATTGTCATGCTCGGTCAGAGCGCTTTGGTGAAGTTGGTTAATATGGTTGCTATTGGCAACATGGAAGATATCAACAATGAGGCTTATCGAACGGCAATGTTTCGCGCTCGTATGTGCGAAACCATTGCGCTAGAGTTGGGCCATAAGCAGGATGCGTCTTCATTTTTCCTGGTGGGGTTATTTTCTAACCTGGATGCCCTGCTCGGCGTATCGATGGACAGTGTATTGAAGATGCTGCCGTTGGCAGATGACATTCGGTTAGCCTTAACCGAACAGCGGGGCCGTTACGGTGAAACGCTTGCCTGCGTGCTGGCGTATGAGGGTGCAAATATTGCCGAATTGCAGAACCCCATTATCGACAATCAGTTAATAGTTGATTGTTACATTAAAGCCATTAACTGGGCTGATAGCGCCTGCGACCTGATTGCTTGATGGGGTCTACCGGCGTCAGCAACTGACTCCGAAATGCATTCAATTTAGTTTGCCTGATAGTTAAGGAACCTCTGAAAAACGCTGAATTCGCATCTGCTTCCTCAGAACATCCCGCTTTTTTGTTGCAAAACTAGCCAATAGCCCCGCTATTACCTGCATTCTGCGCCTCAAATCTGAATGTTCTGAGAAACCAGCTGCTTCAACCAGAGTTTTTCAGAGGCCCCTTAAGCAGGTGGATAGGGCATTGGTTGCAGACCTGACTTAGGGTCGGAGGGCAGTAAATTTGACTTGTCTTTTCTAGCCTGGGGCTAGCGCTTATAACGGGCTGAACGGTCGCTGGGCCAGAGGTTGGGCCTGAAAATCATAAACTGGCAAAACTAGGGATGACATCTGCGGTTGGAAACGGTAAGCTAACTAAACGGTCGTTAAGTTAATGGGGTGCTGCCCACGCTACAGACTCAAGATTGGTTTATAGCTTCGAGCAGTAATTAAATACCGTCAGTAGATGTTACGGGATCAAGATATATGAATATACCTAAAGAAACAAATATGCATCGCGGTAAGACCCGTGAATCAATTCTTCAGTCGGCTGTAGAGTTGTTTGCTGAGTCGGGTTTCAGCGGTGTTTCTATGCGAGACCTGGCCAGGGCCTGTTCGATAACACCCGCCGCGCTCTATCATCACTTTGAAAATAAACGTTCTTTGTATGTGGAATCAATAAAGCATGCTTTTTCGGAACGAATGGGTGGGTTGGATGAAATACTGAACGGTACTTCGCAGGGTGAGGAGAGCGTGCGTGGGATTGTTCGCTGGTTTGTCGAATTGATTGCCGGCGATGTCATTTTTCGTCGGCTGTTACATCGGGAGTTACTCGATGGCGATGAGGAAAGGCTAAAACTCATCACTGAACAGGTGCTTCAAGCGCCGTTTCAGAGAATTACCGAGAGTGTTAGTAAGCATTATCCCAATGTGGATGCAAATTTCGTTGGAATTACCGCGATATCTGCGGTGTTAGGCCATTTTGAACTGGCTCCTATTCGTAGCTATTTTGGTGTTTCTGATGAAGGCTATTCGTCGGAACAGATTGCCGATCGCGTCAGCACATTATTATTACAGGGTTTTCATGGGGTATAGAGGGCCTACTCGCAGGGTCGGCTGGATGCTTGCGGCAGTATTGGTGTTAACTGGTTGTGGTGAGAATAATATTGAATCGGTCAATAAGGATGCCGGCACTCAAAGTGTAAACGGTTGGCGTGTGATGGCGGCTTCGGTTGAACAGGTTTACCGGGTACCCGGTAATGTGACCGCCGATGACCGGATTCAACTCTCTTCTCGTATTACCGGCTTTATTCAACAAATTGCTGTCCGCGAGGGCGATCGGGTTTCCCGGGGTGATTTGCTGATAGAGATTGAGTCTGCTGAAGTGACGGGGGCTATTCGAACTGCTGAAGCTGCGCTGACTGCGGCAGAAACCGATCTGGAAGATGCACGCCGTGATGTTGTGAAATTTGCAGAACTTGCCAAGCAGGGAAGTTTGCCTGCTGACACACTGCGAAAAGCACAAGTTCGTTTTGACCTGGCCCGTTCGCAGCTGGTGGAAGCCTCTTCAGCCAGTGAAACTGCGGTTTCAAATCTGCGTTATACCTCTATCCGTAGCCCGGCTGATGGGGTAGTTATCAGTTTGAATAAACGGGTTGGGGATCTGGCGACCACTGGGGCGCCAATCCTGTTGATCGAGTCTCATTCATCACTGGTGTTCCAAACCTATGTAGCTGAAAAGCGGGTTGCCTCCCTGGCTGTTGGGCAGCAAATCGCCGTCGAGCTAGACGCGCTTGAGCGACCCTTGAACGGAGAAGTGCTGCGGATCGTGCCCTCGGGCGACCGGGTAACTCGCCGTTTTGAAGTTAAGGTTTCATTGCCAATTACGGTCAATTTATTGCCTGGAATGTTTGGTCGTGCCCGGTTTGTGGTGGGCGCTACCAATCGGGTGTTGGTTGCTCGCTCAATGCTGGTAGAGCGCGGTGGACTGGTTGGCGTCATGGCTATTGTTGATGATCATGCGGAGTTTAGGTGGTTGAGAATTGGCCAGCAGTGGCCCGAGCAGGTGGAGGTCATTGCTGGGCTGGATGAGGGTGAATTGATCGTTGCAGACCCTGCATCTGACCTCTTTGATGGGGCATCATTAATCGTCACACCGCAACAATGAGTACAGCACCTTCGAACTCCGCTGGCAATCTGGCTCGGCAATTCGTTAACTCCAGATTGACGCTGTTATTTGTGCTTGGCTTAAGCCTGGCCGGAGTACTTGCACTGCTGCTCACACCCCGCGAAGAGAACCCGCAAATTGTGGTGCCGGGTGTGATCGTCAGTATTGATTTACCGGGCGCTTCCGTCGAAGAGGTCGAGGCACTGTTGGTGATCCCTCTGGAAGGGATTCTCAGTGAAATGTCTGACGTTAAGCACACCTACGCAATTGCCAGTTTCTCAAGGGCTACCGTACAGGTTGAATTCGATGTTGGCCTTTCAAAGGAACTTGCCCTGGTTCGGGTTTATGACAAGGTTCAGCAAAATAGTCATCGCCTGCCGCCGGGTACCGGACCGCCGAAAGTCTTGCCGATCGATGTAGACGATATTCCGGTGGTTTCGCTGACCTTGAGTTCGGCGAATTATAGTGACTATGCCCTGAAGCGAATCGCAGACCGAATGGCGGTTCGACTAAGGTCGCTGGCCGATGTTTCGGTAGTGAGTGTGGTCGGTGGTCGTGATCGAGAAATTCGCGTCGAATTCGACCCTGAACGGATGCAGGCTTTTGGTATCAGTGTCGATCAGGGGCTGGCATTGTTAGCTCAGGCCAACCTGGCCGCATTAGTGGGTAGTACCGTAGAGCAGGGCAGCCGTTCGGCGGTCTATGTTGATGGTCGTTTTGGATCTGCGGCAGCGGTCGCCCGGATGGTTGTCGGCAGCCATAAAGATCGACCAATCTATTTAGAAGATGTAGCCGACGTGGTTGATGGGCCTGCAGAGGAATATCAGCATTTAACTCGATTTTCGTTGGGTCCAGCCCACCCAGACTATAACAATGGCGGCTATCGAGAACAGGCGGCTGTCACGCTGGCGATTGCGAAAAAGCGCGGCGCTAATGCGGTGCGGGTTGCCGATCAGGTGTTGGATCGGGTGGAACGAATGCGCCAACGTATGGCGCCCCGTGATGTGCGTATCGACATCACCCGCAATGACGGCGCCAAGGCAGATAACGCGGTCAACCGCCTGGTGATGCAGTTGGGCCTTTCACTACTTTCAGTGAGCTTGGTGCTAGGGGTTTTTTTGGGGTGGCGAGAAGCCGCGATTGTAACGGTGCTAGTGCCACTGGCGTTTTTTGCCACCCTGGCGATTGACTATCTGGTCGGCATTAGTATTAACAGGGTGACCCTGTTTGGATTGATTTTATGCATTGGCATGCTCGTTGATGCGGGCATTGTGGTGGTGGAAAACATCCATCGTCGTTTTCATGAAGACCCGGACGGTGACCGTACCCTGGTGGCTATCGATGCCACCCGAGAAGTTGGCAATCCGACCAATCTGGCGACTTTTTCGATCATGGCCGTGTTCAGTAGCATGATTGTGATCAGTGGGATGCAAGGCGAGTATTTTTTTCCGATTACAGTTGATGTACCGGTGGCAATTTTCTCCTCATTAATCGTCGCTTATGTGGTTGGTCCCTGGGCGGCTGTTCGGTTTATTCGGCCGTCTAAACAGACCCAGTCGCCTGATGAACGTTATGCAACGGCGTTTTCAGGCTATCGTCGTTTTCTGGCGTGTGTGCTCGATAGCTCCAGTGTGCGCAGAAAACTATTTGGCAGTCTGACACTGCTGATGGTGCTCAGTTTACTGATGCCGGCATGGCAATTCTTACGGCCTCAGGGAGTGGCAGGGCCTTTATCCCTGGGTGGAGTCGCACTGACGTTTTTGCCCAAAGATGACCAAAACAGTTTCAATATCACCATTGATATGACCGAAAGCACGGTGATTGAGGAAACTGACCGGCTTGCACGGGATATCGGCCGGTTGCTGGATAAACAGCCGCTGGTAGATAGCTACCTGACCACTTTGAGTATTCCGGGGGTGGTCGATCTGCCCGGGCTGCTCAGAGGGAATTTAAGCCGCTATGGCCAGCACCTGGCTGAAGTCAGAGTGAACCTGTTGGCTAAAGATAGGCGATTGGAATCGTCTATTGAGCTGGCAGCAGAACTGCGCGAGCAGATCATTGAGTTACAGAAGAAATTTCCCGGAAGCGTGGTGCATCTTGTAGAAGACCCGCCCGGACCACCGTCTCGGGCAATGGTGTTAGCCGAAATTTATGGCAATGACCCGGTCAAGCATAAGGCGCTAGCCGAACAGGTTAAGCAGCAGTTTACTCACGCCTGGGACATGGTTGAGGTGTTTGATAGTGAGCCGGAGGTTCTGACTCGTTACCGAGTGGTGGTAGATCAGGAGAAGGCGGCGCTGTCGGGGGTGTCTGCGGCACAGATAGGCCAGGTATTGCGGGTGCTTTTTGATGGTCAGGTGCTTGGCAGCGTGAGAATGGCCGGCGAACTCAACATGGTGCCGATCAGGGTAACGGTGCCACGGCGCTATCAGTTGCTGCCAAACCAGCTGGATCGAGTTTATTTGACTAATGAAGCCGGTCAGCGTGTGCCATTGACGGAAGTCACCCGCATGGTTACAGAGGTTGAGCCTGCTCAGATTCAGCGCAAAGACAATGAGCGGGTGATCTATGTCGGTGGTGAACAGCGGTCAACCACCGCCTTTAATGCGGTGCTTGATCTGGATAAAAAAATTCGTGCTGAGCAGGCCGAGCGGGGTTTGATATTACCGACCAGTAATTTGAGCTTATTTGAGCAGGCACCAGACACGGTTAATGGTCTACAGATGCTCTGGGCCGGAGAGGTAAGAATGATGCTCGATACCTATCGTGAAATGGGTATGGCGGTAGTGTTGGCGGTGATTTTTATCTATCTTATTTTAGTCGGTTATTACCAATCATTTCTGATACCACTGATCGCCATGTCAGCGATTCCATTAGGCATGATTGGGGTGTTTCCAGGGCACTGGATTATGGGCGTGCCATTTTCAGGCGCTTCCATTATCGGCATCATTGCGCTGGCAGGGGTGGTGGTACGCTCGTCGTTATTAATTATCGACTTTGTGGGTGAGCAGCAGCTGGCGGGTGTTGAACTGCGAGAGGCGGTAATTGAAGGTGCCATGTTACGTTTACGGCCGATTTTTCTGACCGCTGTCACCGTGCTACTGGGCTCTTTGGTGATGCTGCTCGATCCGGTTTTTAATGGTTTGGCGGTGAGTTTAATCTTTGGCACCCTGGTCTCTACCGTGTTCACGGTCATCGTGGTACCAGTGATTGTCTATCGAGTCGCCAAACGAGAAGCAGAACGCGGCCGTTCGTTTCTAGGTGCAAGGGGCACTAGCTATTAAGGGCGTGATGACCGGTTACTGATTAAGGCTCACCTTAATCAGTAACCGGTTCAGTTATCGTAACAGGAGCCGAATTCAGGCTGCGCCGGTCACGGTAATGTTCAATGAAATGTTCGATAACCGAATAGGCTACCGGGATTACGGCCAGGGTCATTAAGGTAGAGCTGAGCATGCCAGCAATGATGGTGACAGCCATGGGTCCATTGGCTTCAGCGCCGGTGCCATAACCCATCGCGGCCGGTAACATCGCCAGAATAATCGTCATAGATGTCATTAACACCGGTCTGAGTCGGATCGGACAGGCCTTGAGTAGGGCCTCGTCGATCGGCATGCCTTCGAGACGGTATTGATTGGTCATATCGACTAGCAAGATGGAGTTTTTTGCCACCAGCCCAACCAGCAGAATCATGCCGATCATCGAGTAAATGTTGATGGTCATACCCATGATCCAGAGTCCAAATAGCCCACCGACCACGGCCAGGGGTTGAGCCAGCATGATGATCAGTGGCTGAACCAGGGAGTTGAACTGGCTCGCAAGTACCATGTAGAGCAGCAGCAAGGCCAGCGCAAACGTACTCGCCATAATCTGCGCGGTTTCCAGATAATCTTTGGAAATCCTCACAAATACCACCTCATAGCCGACTGGCATATCCTCAGCAGCCTGTTGCACGTAGCCGATGGCCTCGCCCAACGGCACGGTAGGCTCAGCATAAAAACTCGCTGAATACTGTAGATCGTAACGTGAAATAACCGCCGGTCCGAGTGTCTCTTTGAACTCGGCAACGGTATCTGCCCGCACGGTATTACCGTTGCGTGATCGTAGATATATTTTGCGTAGATCAGCAGGTTTGCTGAACTGGCCAGGGCTGGCTTTGATACGCACGTCATAGCGCTCTCCATCACCCGGGTCGTCGTTGTAATAGGCGACATCAAGCCCGCCCATCAACATGTTGACAGCCTGTGACACCTGGGCACTGGTAATGCCCATGCTGTGGGCTCGCACCCGGTCGATATCCAGTGTTAGCTGCGGTAGATCCAGCTTTAAGTCCAGGTCAACTCTGCCCAGTTTGGGGAAATCCTGGGCAATACGAGCCTTTAACTGCTGACTGATTTCAGCGACTTTCTCCAGGTTGGTGCCGCGCACGACAAATTGCAAGGGTTCCCCGCGGGCACCTGGAATGGCAGGTACCCGGCCCGCAAAGCCAAGCATGCCGGGTACATTAGAAAGCCTGGCCTGGGTGGCACGAATGAGCTCAACCTGACTTTTTTCTCGTTGTTCAGGGGGTACCAGGCGAACGAAGACAATGCCCTGGCTTACACTGCCGGTCGGCCCGACGCCGATGGCTGCCCAGAAATCGAGGATCTCCTCCTGGTCACCCAGAATCGATTCGATCTGTTGCATGCGCCTGTCTGTGTAGTCGAGACTGGAACCTAGCGGAGTTTTAAAAAATACCAGAAACCCACTTTCATCCAGGTCTGGTTCGAATGTCTTGCCCAGATCATTAAACAGGAAGTAGCTTGGTAATATGGCGATGATGGTTGCGACTATAACCAGTAATCGGTGGCCCAAAAACCATTTCAGTAACCCTTCATACCGATCTTGCAGGCGGTCAAAAAATGCCAGTACGGCGGTACCGACCTTGCCATGTTCGAAATCTCTGGTCATCAGTCGAGAGCAGAGCATCGGCGTCAGAGTGATCGAAACCAGTAAAGAGGCGAGTACGCCAACGGTGACAACAATCGCAAATGAATTAAAAAACATGCCGACGATGCCACCCATGAAGACCACCGGTCCAAAAATTGATACCAGCGAGAAGGTCGCAGCCACAATGGCAAAATAAACCTCGGTAGCGCCATTAGCGGATGCGGTCATCGGATCCGGATCCACCTCCTTAAGGTGGCGATGAATATTCTCCAGCACCACGATGGCGTCGTCGACCACCACGCCAATCAGTAGCAGCAGTGCGAGCATGGTCATCATGTTCAAGGTCAGACCGCTGAAATAGATCAGGGTAATTGATGCTAGTAACGAAATCGGAATAGCTAACGCCACGATTACCGTTGCGCGAAAATT
>JAHRWJ010000049.1 GCA_019090185.1 Immundisolibacteraceae bacterium | reverse complement strand
TCTGGTTGTTCGTGCTGGCTGCGAATGCACCGGTGGTGGCTGGGCTGCCGATAGTTAATTTGTAGGTCGGGCAGGGTGCCCGGCAGATGAACCTGCCGGGCTGCCTTCTAAAAGGCGTGAGCTGAATGGCTTGCAAAAGCTTCGACGCTGTTTGGTCTAGATAGACAACTTAAGGGTGGTTGACCAAGGCAGGATGAGCATAACGGGACGGCCTGAAGAACTCGCTCAGATCTGATCCAGAGCGGCCAGATTATTAGCTCGAATAATCTTCTGTAAAGACTCCACATAGACAGCGCCACGGGCGGAGTATTTTTCCAGCCCCACGGCCAGCAACTCCCCGTCCAGGGGCAAATTTTGTTCTCTGAGCTGGGCTCGAATATCCCTCAAAGGTTGGTAGGCAGGGTGGCTATTCAGGTTCAAAAAATAGGCCGCCACTGACTGCTGCCAGGAAGGGTAACTGGCGACTTCATGGTTCATGCCTTCCGGCCGGCTTTTTGGCACCAGGCCGCATCCCGCGCGAAAACACCACTGCCCATAAAGATTGTTTGCCTGCTGTGCGAACCGCGACTGCCCCCAGGCTGATTCGTTGGCGGCCTGGGCCAGCGCTAACGAGGGTGGCAGTAGATCAACTCGGGTTAATAGCAAATCAATTAAATCAGCATCGACAGCAGCGGTTTTGGTCAAGCGGTAGCGGGTTATCAAATCGGCAATGAGTTGCTGATCTGTTTCGGTTAGCGGCTGTTGAAGAACGATCCGTTGGCGGATCAGCAGAATTCGCTGTTGCAGTTGCCGTGTGGTCTCATTTTGTTGCTGCACCAGCGGAATTAGCCGATTAAAAAATCGTTCTTTTTTAACACTGACCGGAATGGCAGGCGGTGACGGTGGTTTTTTAACCATCGGTTCCGCTATTTTTTTAATGGGCGGCGGGGCAATGATCGCAACCGGTTCTACTGAATCCGCATGGGTCACCAACGGCATCGGCCGATAACTCACCACAGCGATGACCAGGGCTCCAACCAGCAGAAAAGTGGTGAGCAGTAGTTGTTGGGTTTTAGAGGTCATAAGGTGTAGGCGCCATTATGCCATTGACAGGGGGGGTTCTGGAAACCAGATGAGGAAACACCGAGAAGATTGGGCGGCACAATTGGTATTCACTGTTTAGATAGTGGGTGGGCATTGGTATATTTGAGCGTTAGTAGGGATAGAGAGAAATTAAGAAGGTTGAACGGGAGAGGGCAATGGCCGACGGGCTAACATTGGGTAGGTTTCATCATATTGGTGTGGTGGTGAGCGATATTGACGCAGCCATGAAAGGCAACAGTCGCTACTTTGGTATTCGCCAATGGTCGGTGCGCTATTTTGAAGCTGAACGATTACCCGGATTATCCGATAATGGTTTTATCAGTGCAGTAGGTGTGGGTGATTCGCTGACGCTAGAGTTGTTGCAACCGCTCACCCCGGATTCGCCCCATGCCCCGTTTAGATCCTGGCGTGGTGAGGGCATGAGTCACGCGGTGAGTCGCTGTTCACCGGCTCAAGTGGAGCGCCTTCAGCAACAACTTCAGCAGCGTGGTATCGGTTATAGCCATCAATTAAACCTCGATGGCAAAGTACGTAGCCTGCAGATTGATAGTCGCCCTCACCTGAGTGGACTAGGGCTAGAAGTCCAGGTCGATGAAGGGGGTGGTTTCGACGACCTGGCGGTGGACAGGGTGGTCAATTATGAGTTCTCACCAATACTGCCGGTGGATAAGCTTTATCACGTTGGTATTGTGGTTAATGATCGTCAGCAGGCGATGGAAAGTTTTCGAGAGTTACTGGATTTCCCCGAGTTTTTGCCGATGGATTTAGAGGTGGGAACATCGCTCTCATCTGTAGTCTATAAAGGCGAATCGGTAGACCATAGCGCACAGGTGGCCTTTAGCCGGGTCAACGGCTTCTGCTTTGAAATTATGCAGCCAGGGTTGGGCCATGGTGCCTATCAGGACTTTCAGCAGGAATATGGTCAGGGGATGCAGCACTTTTTTCCAACCATTTGTGATCAATCTGTTTTCGATGCCGCCATTCCCCAGCTGCAGCAGGTTGGCGTTGAGGTGATGCTCAAAGGCGTTATCGATGGGGTGATGAACTACTACTATCTCACCACAGAAAAGTTACTGGGCGGGGTGACCATCGAAGTCATCTGTCCCCATGAGCAGGCGTGGATGGAAGTGATGGGGATGACTCCTGAGCAGGGCTATTTGATCGGCCTTTAAAAAGACATGAGTACTTAAATTCAATAACACTATTTTTGGAACTAAAGATTGAAGAATTTTTCGTCACTGCCACAAGCTAAGAAACTCGCTGTACTGGTTCGAGTTGAACCGGGCTGCTTAGGGCCTAAAGGTACAGAAGAAATTGATCGTTTCTGCGATTACGCACAAGAAAAGTTTGAGCACGTAGATGCCAGTTTTATTCATTGGGATATCGCCCCGAGACGGGATAAAAAACTGCCTGAGTTGCAATATCAGATCAACAACAGAAACCTCTCTAATAAAAAAGCTGAGCTCTATTTAGCCCATTTCAATAAATGTGTGAATGAATTTGAAGATCATTTTCATGAAGAGCTCGATGATGCTATTGAACAGTATTTAGGCCGTTAAGCCCGGTTACCTCAACACAACCCCAGTGGCTGTTGCCAAGCTGTTTGCAGCGCATCGGTAGAAAAAATATCAGTGGTATAGTGGGTTTTGAAAAAATCCTGGGAGGGAGAGACCATGCTCAAAGTAGATTCAATTAACCACACCAGCGTTGCGGTCAACGACGTCGCAGTTTCCAAAGCCTGGTATGTAGACCTG
>JAHRWJ010000328.1 GCA_019090185.1 Immundisolibacteraceae bacterium | reverse complement strand
GGGCTGAGCGTCTGATCGGAAAAATATCCAGCCCACTCTTTCGAACGTCGCAACGCAAACTGATAAAAAGACTCATCTCGAACCCGCATGTCGGTCAGGATTCGTGCTGACGGCGTCAGCTCCGCATCTTCCATCTTCGCCATTTGCAACATTAAAGCGTGGCTATAACCACCTTCACCAGCCGCATCAAGACTCATGCATATCGGCTGCAGTGTAGCCAACAGCTCTCGGCCCCATTCGCGTAACGTTACCTGTTGATCACCGTTCTGCAATACCAGCTGAGGGTCACGTCCATTAATCGCCACCGCAGTCTGATTGCTTTCGATCTGCTGGCGAGTCACCTCATCAATCGGATCACTCGGGCTGAGCAGACAGTAAAGTAACAGCGCCTCAATAAATTTGAGCGCGTCAGCACTCACCCCTGCTGGATCATGAACGCTGACATCCAGCGCACGAACTTCCACATAGCGAACACCGCGACGGCTCAGCGCCAGCGTGGGCTTCTCCCCAGACTCCGCAATCTGCTTAGGGCGGATAAAGCTGTAATACTCATTTTCGATCTGCAAAATATTGGCGCTCAGCTGACGGTATTCACCATCCACACAAACCCCAAAGCTTTCATATTCTGCAGCGGGTGTGTCAATCGCTCGCGTCAGCCCTGCGACATATTCATCTAGACTGTTATAGCTAATCCCCAGGTTGGCCTGGTGACTATTCTTATAACCAATGTCACTCATCCTTAGCGCCGTGGCGTACGGCTTGAAAAATGTGCCACGATCAAACTCCTCAAATCCCCCAGGCTCACCACCGGTGAAACTTTTACAAATCGCTGGAGAGGCACCAAACAGGTAGGGAATCAACCAACCAACGCGCTGAAAATTACGAATCAGGCCGAAATAGCGCGCGGAGATAAACTGATCTAGCGGCAGTGTCGAGCCTTCAGCTGCGTGCAGGCCTGGCCAGGCCGACACTGGCACAGAATAGTTAAAGTGCACACCCGCAATCGCCTGCATCACCCGGCCATATCGCCACGCCAATCCATGACGATAGACATGCTTCATCATGCCCACATTAGACGGTCCATAGTCGGCAATTGGAATACTGTTCGGATGCTCCACCGCACAAGGCATGCTCGTTGCCCAGAGCATTTCATCGCCAATACCCTGATAAACAAAAGTATGAATATCATGCAGCCGCTGAATCACCTCAGCAGTAGAAGATAGCGGCTCGGTAATCAGCTCTAGCAGGGCTTCGGAATAGTCAGTCGTGATCTCCGCATGGGTCAGCTTTGAACCTAATTGCTGAGGATGAAAGCGAGTCGAGAGGCCGCCATCGGTAGCAATTCTTAAACTCTCTTTTTCAATACCACGAAGGCCACCGCCCAGCTCAATAGAACTTAACGTGGCGAGCACTTTCCTTAGCGCCGGTTCATTCAATAAAGCCAATGCGTTGTTTCCTGTCTTGCATTAAATTTTGCATTAAGTCATGAGCAGCCAATCAAGGCATGATGCTGCAAAACTGGGGATTGTACCTCAGCGCATTGCCACCACTTACCTAGTGAAGTTACTCTGGAACCCGTGAAAAGCCCTCGAAAAAGTAGTAGTAATAGCCCAAGTTTAATCCTGTAATCGATGACATTGACATCGTAATCTTGAGAGATCCAATCAGCTGTTAAAAACAGCTGAGAATGTGATTACGAACAGTACCTTGATAATTTTTACTTAAGCAACTATAAACTAGTCAGCAATACACGCCGATACAGGTAAGATCAACCAAAAAATCTTTAATAAAAGGTTAGAAATTCAGCGAGCATTCAACGCCAGGACGGCACATTAAAAAACTAACACCAAGCCAGGGATAGGCACAAACTCAATGAAATTTAGGGGATTGTTAGAGGACACCTAAACACTTGAACTTGGGAGTTTTTCATGATGTTAAACAGCTTTTCAAGGCATTACAAACTGCCGACAGCAATTATCACTACCATGCTATTAAGCACTCCATTAACTGCTGAGGAAGTCACTAGCGGAACCATGCTGAATGCTGGCTCGATTGACCAGCTACTGGGCAAAACCCTCGATGGTCATATGATCAGTGATCTGATCCCTGACTCCACTAATCGACTCATACGAGAATTTGGCTTCGAAATGAAGCTAGTGCCTCGCTCGGTAGAATTACTGGGCTCTGAAACAGTAATCCAGCGAACTGAAGCGCACAAGGGTGAAGCCTCCCTCGACAGTGATATGCGCCTGGCTAATCACACCACTGGAATCCCCTTTCCTGATCTCTCCCTGGATGATCCTCAATCCGGTCTAAAATTAATCTACAACCTGTTAAGAACCGGCTGGACCGGAGATACCCTTGACCTAAATCCCATGTATTTCCTGGTGATTGATGGCAAAAAAGGGCTACAACGTGAGCAAGGCTGGCGCTTTAAACGTTACCTAATGACGGGCCGAATCTCGGCACCCCACATACTCAATGAAGAACTGGTCAAGTATGAGTCACTGATAAATCTATACCCACAGGATACTCGTGGCATTGGCATCCTCACGGTTAACTACACTGATGCCAGACTGGCGGATGTCTATGCATACATCAAAAGTATTCGCCGGGTTCGCCGCCTTTCCAGTGGCTCCTGGGCTGATCCAGTTTCTGCGACCGACATTCTCACCGACGAAACCTTCGGGGCCAACCTGGACCCGACCTGGTATGACAGCTGGGAACTCCTGGAAAAACGCTGGATCCTGGGCGCCAGTAACAGCACGGTCGGTCCAATTAATTTAGACTCCAAAGACCCCAAAAAGCGCTTTCCAGCGATGCAGTTAGACAAGGCCCCCTACTGGAACTACAACGATGAGTATTCCCCACAAGAAGTCTGGGTGCTCAAAGGCACCCCACCGCCGTCCCACCTGGTTAGCCATCGCATCATGTATATTGGCACCGCGCCAAATGCACCTCTGTTTTGGGCCAACGATTTTTACGACAAAAAGGGCGAACTCTGGCGTCTAATGAGGATTGGTTTCAACAACAAAATATGGGATGACGGTCAGGTAGGTCCAACAGCAAGCATTGTCTGGATCGCCGATGTACAGCGACTGCACGCTACGGTTCTTTACCAGGGCGAAGACTGGGCTTTTAACCCTGAAGCCAACCCTGAGGATTTCACCCCGGCTGCGCTACCACGCCAACTGAACTAAGTTTTCAGATATCAATAAACCATTCGCCCGCTCTGGCATTGCTGCCAGAGCGGGTTTTTTGTGCGTCACTGCAAAACCCTGGGCGAGCCCCTTCCATCTAACACTATTAGTAAATATCACCGCAAATTTTAGTTGCATGGTATCTGCTAAACACTCAGACTCGGATGATCAACAAATAATTACTTGCTAGAAACGGAGCGACAAAATTACTCTGTAATTACAAACCAGAAAATAGAATTTTGGGCAGGGACGCCCCCAAACGCCAGGTTTAACGATCCGGCCAATTTAATGTTGGGAGTGATCCAGTATGAAAAACAGACTCATTCGAGGAGTGATAGCCACCAGCCTCATTGCCCTACCGCTGAGCAGTTCGTTACTACACGCAGAAGAAGTCGCCGCAGGCACTGTCCTCAATGCCACCACCATCGACCAGCTATTAGACAAAACCCTCGATGGTCACCGCATCGCCGACCTGCTACCCACTAGCCAGGAAAGGCTGATTCGAGAATTCGGCTTTGAAATGCCCCTCCAGCCCGCCGGGGAACTCATCAACGGTAACCCTGAGGTAGCCCGACTCACCGAGCTTCATCGGGGAGAATCATCACTGGATGACCAAAACCGCCTGGTTGGCCATACCTCTGGCATCCCCTTTCCTGATCTATCACTTGATGATCCAGACGCCGGCATAAAACTAACCTACAACATGCTACGCACCGGCTGGATCGGCGACACCATGGATCTCAACCCCATGTACTTTCTGGTGATAGACGGTAAAAAGGGCCTACAACGAGAACAAGGCTGGCGTTTCAAGCGATTTTTGATGACCGGGCGTGTCTACGCTCCGCATACTATCGACGAGAACCTGGTCAAATATGAGTCATTGATCAATCTATATCCGCAGGATACCCGTGGTATTGGCATCCTCACGGTTAACTATACCGACGCGCGGCTGGCCGATGTCTACGCCTACATCAAGAGCATTCGTCGCGTTCGTCGCCTCTCCAGTGGCTCATGGGCCGACCCGGTATCTGCAACCGATCTGCTAACTGACGAAACTTTTGCCATCAACCTTGACCCGACCTGGTATGACAGCTGGGAGTTGCTTGAGAAACGCTGGATCCTCGGTGCCAGCGAAAGCCAAATTCAGCCACTAAACCTCGACGCCCGCAAACCCGCTGAACGATTTCCTGCAATGATGCTCGATAGAGCCCCCTACTGGAACTACAAAGACAACTTTTCGCCACAGGAAGTATGGGTACTGAAAGGCACCCCGCCGACCTCTCACCTGGTTCATCACCGCATCATGTATGTCGGCGCTCAGACCAACGCACCCCTATTTTGGGGTGGCGAATATTTTGACCGTAAAAACGAGCTCTGGCGAGTGCTTTCCATTGGCTTTAACCAGGGCAAATGGAACGAGTCTCAAAGTGGCCCTAAAGTAACGATTGTTTCGGTCATGGACATTCAGCGCCTGCATGCCACTGTTCTCTATCAAGGACAGGACTGGAATTACAACCCAAAATCCAATCCCGCAGACTTCACACCAGAAGCACTACCTAGACAGCTCAACTAATAGTTCAATAACCAAAAAGCCCGTTTTAGCCTAAGGCTAGAACGGGCTTTTTGGTATCTATTAATTGCTATCAACACGGCCAAATTTAAACACCCGTTGAAACAATAAAATAATGTGGCCAGGGACAGAATCGAACTGTCGACACGGGGATTTTCAGTCCCCTGCTCTACCGACTGAGCTACCTGGCCGTTTGATTGGTTACCTAAAACGGCAAGACCTCGCAAAGTGCTACCAGAACGGTTAAATCGACCCCTGCGAGGGCCGTGTATTAAAACGATTTGAAGGCTAATCGTCAAGCAAAATTTGTCGACAACAGCCAGATTAAACCAATTAAAATTCTACTTTTTGTCATTCAACAGGATCAGCCCGATGCGACTGCTACACACCATGCTACGAGTAGCCAACCTGGAGTCTTCGATCAGCTTTTATACCGAGGTGATGGGGATGAAATTATTACGCCAACATGAGGTTACCGAGGGCCGCTTTACCCTGGCTTTTGTTGGCTATGGCGATGAAGAAAATAGCGCCACCATTGAGTTGACCCACAACTGGGACACCAGTGACTACCAGCTGGGTGATGCCTTTGGTCATATTGCCATCGAGGTGAGTGACGCCTATCGAACCTGTGACCTGATTCGCCAGCGCGGTGGCAATGTGGTGCGTGACGCCGGGCCGATGATGCACGGCACCACGGTAATCGCTTTCGTAGAAGACCCTGATGGTTACAAACTGGAGTTAGTGCAAACAAAAATCTGATCTAGTTGATCTAGTATCTGGCCGATCTAAAGCCGCTTTAAGCAGCTATTCAAGCTGCAAATAACGCTCTCTAGAGCTGCTTTAGCCGTTTCTTTAGGCCCCGAACATAATCTTCTATGTCTGGTTCCTGGTTGTTTTGCTGGGCATTCCAGAGGGTCTCCGCTAGCGCCTCGACCATCTGATGCTCTGCCTCATGAAGGTCACCAAGCCGATTGGTCAGTTTGCGATGAATTTTGACCACACCCGGTGGCCGGTCAATAGAAAGCTGTTCCCGTACCGCGATGTGCATGGCCATATGTAAAAATGGATTGCTCTGACCGTCACTGCCATCAAACTCTTTCTCTAGCGCACCACCGCTACCAATAGCCGCATGATATTCCGGATGAATCGCCACCACATCGGCAATCATTTGGGCTTGCTTATCAAGTGGCTTACCTGCCTCAAAGTCCTGCCAGGCAGTGGTAAACATCTGCCGCAAACTCGATCTATCTTCACCCCACATGGCTAACTCTGCTCCAGTTCAGTTTTCTGCTTAAAACTACACAGATCTTCGATAATGCAGGAACCACACCTGGGCTTACGTGCCACGCAGGTGTAACGGCCATGCAATATTAACCAGTGATGAGCGTCGCGCAGAAACTCAGCTGGGATATTTTTTACCAGCCCTTTCTCGACCGCTAAAGGGGTTTTTCCTTTGGCTAAACCGGTGCGATTGCCCAGACGAAAAATATGCGTATCCACCGCCATGGTGGGCTCACCAAAAGCGGTGTTAAGCACCACATTGGCGGTTTTACGACCCACACCTGCCAGCGCTTCAAGCGAGGCCCGGTCGCGAGGTACCTCGCCATCGTGGAGTTCCAGCAGCATCTGGCAGGTCTTAATGACGTTATTGGCTTTAGCGTTAAACAGACCAATGGTTTTAATGTATTGCTTTAACCCATCAACCCCTAGATCCGCAATCGTTTGTGGGGTATTCGCAACCGGATAGAGCTTATCGGTGGCCTTATTGACGCCAACATCGGTCGCCTGAGCCGACAGAATAACCGCAATCAATAACTCGAATGAGCTGCTGTAATTAAGCTCGGTGGTTGGATTAGGGTTGGCTTCTCTGAGCCGCTCAAACATCTGCTGACGATCTGATTTTTTCAACGACTGAATCTATTTATTAGGAGAGAGTGAAGCTGGCACAGGTGCTGCGATTACGGTTTCAACCACTGATGACTGACGCTGGCTGATTCGCCGATCAATGATGTTTTTGGCCGCAATTAACAACCCAAGCCCCAAAAAAGCGCCTGGTGGTAACACGGCTAACAGAAAGCCTTGATAGCCCTCGGCCAGCACCAGGGTCCAGTTGTCGGCAATCGGACCAAACAGTAAATTGGCCTGTCGTAACAGAGTGCCATAGCCGATTAGCTCACGGAACGCCCCAAGCACCACCAACACCAGAGTAAACCCAACCCCCATAAACAGGCCATCAGCCAACGCCGGTAACGGCGAATGCCGAAACGCAAACGCCTCAGCACGGGCGATGATCACGCAGTTGGTCACGATTAGCGGAATAAAAATGCCAAGAACTAAATAGAGCTGATAAAACCAGGCGCTCAACAGCAACTCAATGCTGGTAACGACCGCCGCAATAATCATCACAAACACCGGTATGCGAACTTCATCTGACAGGTGGTTGCGGACCAATGAAACCAGTAAATTGGACAACATTAACGTTAATAGGGTGGCCAGCCCCAAACCAAGCGCATTGACCACGGTGCCACTAACCGCCAGCAGCGGGCATAACCCCAGTATCTGCACTAGCGCGGGATTGTTGTGCCAGAGCCCGTCAGCCGCTATGTTTTTAATATCCATTCCCAAACCTACCTACTCTGTTCGTGGTCGGCTGACTCAACAGCAAACAGCTGCTGGTGATGTTGTTCTACGTATTCCAGCGCCCGTTTCACTGCACCTACAACAGCCCGCGGGGTGATGGTTGCGGCGGTGAATTGGTCAAACTGGCCGCCATCTTTACGCACCGCCCAACCGGCTGAAGCCGGATCTACCAGCGACCGACCTGCAAAGCCATCAACCCAGTCGCTTTTGCGCCGCTCGATGGCATCACCCAACCCCGGGGTTTCTCGATGTTCCAGCACCCGAACGCCGAGTATTTCCTGATCGGCAGAGACCGCCAGCAGCAGACGAATGGCTCCATTGTAGCCATCGGCCGCCACTGCTGTGATTAACACCGCGGTGACCTTGCCCTTTAACAGTGCTCGATAAAGCTTCTGCTCACCTTGACCCAGCGCCTCGGCCCGCAACACAGCCACCCCCTGGTCTAGGGGTTGATCATGCAAAGTCGGTGGCACCAACTCGCCCAATTCTGCCCGCAACGCCTCGGCCCGGTTAAATTCCAGCCGCGGCCGCGCCCAATGGTCGATAGCAGCCAACAACGAGGCGGCCAACATGGCAACCGCAGCCAACAGCAATCCATTACGGCGCAATGAAGATAGAGACTCACTCACCGGCAGCATACTCTGTAAATTTGTTAAAACTACTGTCCATAAGCCTTTGGCACGGTGAAATAGTCAATTAGCGGCGCTGCAATATTAAACAGTAAAACCGCAAAGGCGACCCCGTCCGGATAACCGCCCCAGCCTCGAATCAG
>JAHRWJ010000048.1 GCA_019090185.1 Immundisolibacteraceae bacterium | reverse complement strand
TTGTCCAGAAACACGTCTCGTAGGCTGCTGGGCAACTGGTGGTCAGTGGCGGTATGCAGGGCCACTGTCTGTTCGGTGGTGCGGCTATCAATAAAAAATAGCGAGTCGTGACGACCGAGTTCGGTCATCAACCAGCTCATCGGTTGGTAATGGCTGGTGAGCAGGCTACCCATGTGGTTGTTGACGCCGCTAACATTCGGTAGCGAGGCCAGGTTGTTGTTCAGGGTATCTCGAAAGCTGGCTTCATCCATCGCCAGGGTGAGGGCACCTGGTCCCAGGTTGTTGCCTGTGGTCGACTCCATGGGTTGGTGCAACATCACTTCTTTTTGCTGTTGTACCGCCAGTTGGGCCAATTCAACGGCGTAAGGGGTATGCGGTAAAAATGCGCAGGCCACCGGCCCTGGAAGCAGCACTACCTGGCGGTCGCGCTGTTGATAACCAAGATCATCGATGATGATGCCGATCCACGGCCCCTGGTCATCGCTGTCGGCAACATCAGGTACAGGGGTCTGAGTGGCCCTATCCAGCGCCACCGGACCGGTCACCTGATTGATGGGGTCGGGGATGACGGTTCTGGAGACGCGGCCGTGATCAGCAGCCGAGCCAGTCAGGGTCACCGACAGCAGTAACCCGGCCAGCAGATGGTTTAACGCACGCATGTTATAGGCTGTTTTTCAGAGTTACTTAATGACCGTTTTTGTTGCTGAGGATGGTGACCGCTTTAAGCAGGTTAAGGGCTTCGTAAAGGGCAAAATCCCGGGTTGCCAGATTACTGGTGCTGTCTTTTTCCTCGGCATCCTTTTCATTTTCAAGGTGGCCGCTGAGGTTGCGCTCGGTGATCGCCTCAAACTCTGGTTTTACCTGGGTGACCCGAATGTTTTTTAGTTTGATATCAGGGATGATGCCGCGGGCCTGGATGGAGTGGCCATTTGGGGTGTAATAACGGGCGGTGGTTAACTTCAGCGCGGCTTCGTTTTTCATCGGTAACACGGTTTGCACAGACCCCTTACCAAAGGTTTCGCTGCCCATGATGACGGCGCGGCCATGATCCTGGAGCGCGCCGGCGACAATTTCTGAGGCCGAAGCCGAGCCACCGTTTACCAGCACTACAATGGGTGCGCCATTAATAATGTCGGTGGGGGATGCGTTGAATTTCTGTTGCGAATCTTCGCTGCGACCTTCGGTGTAGACGATGAGCCCCTTTTTGATGAAGGCGTCGGATACTGACACGGCGGCGGTGAGAACCCCGCCCGGGTTATTGCGTAGGTCGAGTACCAATCCCTTGAGCTGGCCGTCGTTCTCTTCCTTGAGTTTGTCGATTTCATCACGGATTTTCTTGCCGGTGTTGACCTGGAACTGGGCAACTCGCAGGTAGCCGTAGCCTGGGTCTAGCTTGCGTGCTCGTACCGCGGTGACCTGAATAACGGCCCGTTTAATGGTGATTTTGAGCGGTTTCTCAGCCCCTTCTCTGACGATGGTGAGCAGAATATCGGTACCGACTTTGCCGCGCATGATTTTTACCGCATCACCCAGGGACATACCTTTTACCGGCGTGTCATTAAGGCGAATGATCAAATCTCCGGCTTCGATGCCAGCAGCCGCAGCAGGGGTGTCATCAATCGGCGAGATTACTTTGACAAAACCATCTTCCATACCGACTTCGATACCGAGGCCACCAAATTCTCCGGAGGTGCCTTCACGCAGCTGGTTCAGGTCTTTGCTATCCAGATAGGCGGAGTGGGGATCAAGACCGGAAAGCATGCCGCGGATGGCACTTTCAAGCAGCTTCTTATCTTCGACCGGCTCAACGTAGCTGTTTTTGATGACGGTGAAGGTTTCGGTGAAGGCGCGCAGTTCATCCAGCGGTAGTGTTTTACTAAACCCGGTGGTTTCTGCGTTGGCGGAGGTGACCAGTTGTTCTTTGATGATGCCTCCGGCCATAAATGCCAGTAAAACGATAGAGACGATGGGAAGTTTGCGCTGCATGGAATTTCCTGTCGTGACGGGCCCGGCGTTGCCGAGGCCATGATTTAAGTTACCGATGAAAGCCAGTGGTAGAAATGGGGTCGTTCAGGTTTTGTTGTTATTTTTAACTCAACTTATTCAAATAACTTGCAAGTAGTTTGCATCAGTCTAGCAAGTGGTTCGACTCCGATTATAAACACCTGATCATTGATGACACCATTTAGCCGGATCAATGGGTTTACCGCGGTGACGAATTTCGAAATAAAGCCCGCTGCCGTTATCGCCGCCAGTCGCGCCTGCATGGGCGATTAACTCGCCTTTTTCAATCCAGCTGCCGGTTTCGGGCACTAGCAGTTGATTTTGACCATATATCGACATGTATTCTTCCCCATGGTCGACAATAATTAATAATCCAAAACCACGCAGCCAGTCGGCAAAAACCACCTTGCCGCCATGTACTGCTCTGACTTCGCTGCCCCCATGGGTTGATAAAAATACGCCGTTCCAGCGCTGGGTGGTGCCTTTTTTACGTTGTCCAAAACGGTGCTTTATAGCCCCCTTAACCGGCCAGCTGAGTTGGTTACGGGTGTTGGCAAAGCGTTGAATGACCCTGTCAGGAATATCTTTAATGTGTTGCTGAAGTTGAGTCACCAGGTCTGCCAGCCGAGCTTCGTCCTTGACCATGCGATTTAGTTTGGTCTGGTTGTCCTGGTAGTC
>JAHRWJ010000327.1 GCA_019090185.1 Immundisolibacteraceae bacterium | reverse complement strand
TGGCGAAATAGCCGGTTTTAAAACGGTATTGCACACCAAAAGCGGCGCGCCTATCGACGCTGAAATCAATGCTTTTGTAATGGATATAGATAATGAACCCTGTCTGATTGGCCTTTTTCTTAATCAAAGCCGGGCAGAAACTGCTGAAAGTCGTCTTCGGATAATAGCTGACGCCAGTTTTGAAGGTATTGCCTTACACGTTGACGGCATCATCATGGAGGTGAATCGGGCTGGCTGTGAGATTCTTGGTAGAAGCCGTGAACAGGTCATTGGCCAAAACGCCCTGGACATGGTTCCCAAAGAACACCATTCTGCGATTTTTCAAACCTGGGAAGGTGACCTGCATGGTTCGTATGAGCTTGATTTCACTCGACCAGATCAGAGCCTTAGAACAATTCTGCTTCGTAGCCATGAGGTCATCGAATCTGGTCAACCTCATCGAGTAGTTGCTTTTCAAGACATTACCGAAGAAAAAAAGTTGAAGACCCAGCTTCAGCGTACCCAGAAAATGGAAATTTTAGGCCAGCTAACCGGCGGTATCGCACATGATTTCAATAATATCCTTGCCTCAATTTTAGGTTTTAGTGACTTGTTAATGGAACGGCTCTCCAAGGATGAGCCGATCAACCAGGAGAAACTTCTACATTGGGCTAGCCAGGTCAATAAATCAGGATTGAGAGGTCGTGACCTTGTTCGGCAAATGCTTTCATTTAGTCGTGGTGGAAATGCTCAAGCCATTGCCACTGAGTTAAGTGCCCCGGTAAAAGAAGTGCTGGCCATGGTCCAGGCATCTCTTGCACTAAACATCACCGCAGAAGCAGTGATAGAGCCAACACCGCGGGTACTAATAGACCCCACCCAGCTGAATCAGGTATTACTAAACCTGTGCATCAATGCCAGTCATGCGATTGACGATAAGGGTGGCACTATTTCTGTATCTGTTTCCCAGCAGACATTCCCGAAGCAACGCTGCACTAGCTGCCAGACATCGTTTGTCGGCGATTATGTCGTGGTTGCTATCTCTGATACCGGTAGTGGAATCAATCCGGGTAATTTTCAGAAAATTTTCGAGCCCTTCTTTACGACTAAAGGCGTCAATCAGGGTACCGGAATGGGACTGTCAATGATCCATGGAATCGTTCATGATTTTCAGGGTCACGTCATTGTTGAGTCCGAGCAAAACAGTGGATCGACCTTCAGTGTGCTTTTGCCACCCCAGCATGAACAGAACCTTAATGATGACCCTATTAATGTTGACGGAAAAACTGTCGTTTTGGTGGATGATGATGAATTGGTTGCGGATATGGTCTATCGAGTGCTCAAGGATCAGGGGTACCAGGTAAAAAGTTTTAATTGTCCGCTGGCAGCGCTTGATGAATTTAATAGCGATGGTGACCAGTGGGATTTGCTCATTACCGACCAGCGGATGCCAAAGCTGACCGGGGAACAGTTAATTCAAAAAATCCACCGAAAACGCCGCAATTTACCGGTGATTTTGCACACCGGGTACAGCGATGCTGTCGATCAATCAGACAGCAGTGCAACCTGGGTGATGCTGGAAAAACCGGTCGAACAACATCTTCTGCTAAACACCATTAATGATCTGCTGACCGCCGCGCCAGCGCTTTAAGCAGCAGAACAGCCCTGTTCTGCAAAACCAATTTATCTGCGCCGTTTTCAACTATAACCGTCACAGCATGGCGACCCTGACTACTGATACCGACCGGTTTATTCATCGGGCTAGAAAAGGTCGAACGCCTTAGCCGTCAACTGTTAATGACAGCCAGTTCCTGATCTGAAACTTCTATCATCATTCGCAGCAGCGCAGCGCTATAGGTTTTACCCTGTGCATCTATGCGTAGGGTGACGGTGCCGCCACCATCGAGCGCATCGCGCAGAAAGAAATTAAATGCGTTAAGTTTGGGCAATTCATAGCGGCTCACTTCACCGTTACAAATTTCATCAAAATGTTTTGCTACCCGTTCTGCGGTCACTTCACGAAGCAAAATCGCATAGAAATCGGGCTGCTTGGCAATCAGGCCAATATTGGCGTGGCTGCCCTTATCACCACTGCGAGCGTGGGCTAGTTGTCTGAGTTGAATAGTAGCCATGGTTATGCTCCAAACAGGGTGACGGTGGGCTGAGCATACTGTTTATCCATCAGCGCAGGCCAATAGGCGATCACCTCCTCTACACGAGACCGGCCACCAAAGTAGCCAGTGACGTTGGGCGGGCCATTACAGACCAGCGGCGCAATTTCATGGGTGAAGCGACGGATCGATTTTTTATCTGAACCACGCACGCCAATACGTAACTGCACTTCGGCAATGTCTTCATCTGGTTGTCCGGACAACATACTGCCATGGCAGGCATTGGCGCCGAGGATTTCTGTGTGAATTGCATCGAAACTCAAGTCCAGATCAACCAACCGTTTACGCACAATTCGATCAGCTGCCTGGGCTTTTTTAACCGCATCCGGCCAGCCATAAACCAGGGAGCCGGTGGTTTT
>JAHRWJ010000326.1 GCA_019090185.1 Immundisolibacteraceae bacterium | reverse complement strand
ACTGGAAAAAAATGATAGCCATCCGGGTTTTCGAGCTGAAGTTTCCAGTTCGAGGTCGTGGTGTAGTGAACCCCACCTTTGAGCACTTCCAATCCGTCCGGTGATTGATCAACAAACATATCGATAAACACCGACGCATCGCCGAGCCAGGTCTCTAGTGGTTCAACCTCTTCGACAATACTGCCAAAGATAAAACCGCGATAGACCCCAACCTGACCGAGTTTGCGCAGATCGTGATCTGTATTATTGAAGTACTCTGGGTAGTGACCATTGGCATAATCGTTGACGTCTACGCAGGTGCCTTCACTGTCATAGAGCCAGCCATGATAAGGGCACATGAACGTTGGCTTGTTACCGCGTTTGGTCACGGTTAGCTGCGCACCACGATGGCTGCATGCGTTAATAAAAGCGTTTATTTTGCCGTCTGCAGCCCGAGTCACTACCACCGGCTGACGACCTATCTGGGTCGAGAAATAGTCATGTTCATTGGGTAGCTGAGATTCATGGGCCAGATAAACCCAATTGGTTTCAAAAATCCGTTCTATCTCCAGATCGAAAACTTCTGGATCATGAAAAATACGCCGGGAAACATCGAAACGCTGCTCCTGCGGATTGTCGACAATCAGATCTCTTAGTTCTGCGGCCTCAAGTGTTGTTGCGTCAGTGACTCGGTCCATCGTTGCTCCCCCTCAAAAAAACGATTGCTACCCAGGGAAGAACTCCCTGATCGGGGCGACCTTAACTTGGCTGCTTGGTGGATTGCAATCATCAAATCACTGGTGGTGACGGCCAAAAAAGGCCAGCCAAACAATGTGATATGATAATTTCTATTAACAATCAAGCAGTTAAATGGCGGAGAGGGTGGGATTCGAACCCACGTGGGGCAAAGCCCCCAACCGATTTCGAGTCGGTGCCGTTATGGCCACTTCGGTACCTCTCCGGGGTATGACCGGACACAAAAATTACTAGATTTAATGATCTGAAATCATCATCAAGATAGCTGGCGCTAACTGAATTTTTGCGGAGTAAGATTATATCATCGCAAGCAGCGATTATTCGGCAGTTTTGCCCTTTTGACTACGCTCGGAACGTCTTTTTCTAATACCTGCCAAAGTCACCACCGGACCAGAAACCGCATAACTAAACGCCATAAAAAACAACACCACGGGTGGATCGGTGGCAAATACTGCCAGCGCAACAATCATCAACACGCCGGTAAAGAAGGGGATGCGCTCACGAAAGTTAATATTTTTAAAACTATTGAAACGAATATTGCTAACCATGAGCCCCGCACAAACAAAGGTCACAACACCCATAAAAAAGTTCACCGCAGGGTGATCTAACTGATAATCAAAACTCACCCAGACCATAGCGATAATCAGTCCCGCAGAGGCTGGACTTGAAAGGCCCTGAAAGTGACCTTTATCAATCACTCCAGACTGAACATTAAATCTCGCAAGCCGCATCGCTGTAGCTGCGGTATAAACAAACGCCAGCATCCAGCCGAGCTTACCAAACTGGTTTAAGGCATACAGGTAAACCAGCAAAGCGGGGGCAACACCGAAGGCAACCATGTCGGTCATCGAGTCATATTGAGCACCAAAATCAGTCTGGGTGTTGGTCAGCCGAGCGACTCGACCATCCAGTCCGTCCATGATTCCAGCAATCAATATTGACAGGGCCGCTGTGTCGAACTGGCCGTTGACCGCCGCAACAATGGCATAAAAACCAGCAAACAACCCAAAGGTTGTAAACAGGTTTGGCAGTAAATAAATACCGCGTCTACGCTTAGCCATGGTTGCGACGCTCAGTCAAAATTAGCCAATTTGGTTATGCCAGGTTTAATTAGTTACGTTCACGATCAACGATTTTATTGGCTTTGATCCAGGGCATCATACCCCGCAGGCGACCACCGACTTCCTCGATCTGATGCTCGCGACCAAGACGGCGGCGTGCCTTTAAAGTAGCCGCACCAGCCTGGTTTTCGAGAATAAATTCTTTGGCAAATTCACCGTTTTGAATCCGGGTCAGCACCTTTTTCATCTGCGCTTTGGTTTCACTGGTAATGATCTGCGGGCCAACGGTGAAATCACCATATTCAGCAGTGTTAGAAATCGAATAACGCATGTTGGCAATGCCGCCTTCATACATCAGATCAACAATCAGTTTAAGTTCATGGAGACACTCGAAATAGGCCATTTCTGGAGCGTAACCGGCTTCGACCAGCGTTTCAAACCCAGCCTGAACCAGTGCGGTAGTGCCACCACATAGCACGGCCTGCTCACCAAATAGATCGGTTTCAGTTTCTTCTTTAAAGCTGGTTTCAATCACTCCAGCACGACCACCACCAACACCTGAAGCATAAGCCAGCGCGATTTGCTGAGCCTGACCACTGCCATCCTGGTGAACGGCGATCAGGCAAGGCACGCCGCCGCCGCCGCTATAAGTTGCACGAACAAGATGGCCGGGGCCCTTGGGTGCGATCATCACCACATCCAGATCAGCACGGGGCATGATTTGCTGGTAATGGATATTAAAACCATGAGCAAAAGCCAGCACCGCACCCTGCTTGATGTTTGCTTCGATGACGTCGGCATAAAGAGCTGACTGATTTTCGTCTGGTACCAGTACCATGACCACGTCAGCCTGAGCTACCGCAGCAGCGGGCTCGAGTACGGTAAGCCCTTCTGCCTCGGCTTTAGCAATCGAGCTAGAGCCGGTACGTAATCCAACAGTCACCGTAACGCCGGATTCTTTCAAATTCAGTGCGTGGGCATGTCCCTGCGAACCGTAACCGAGAATGGTGACCTGCTTGTTTTGAATAAGCTGTAGGTCGGCGTCTTTATCGTAAAAAATTTTCATGGTTTTACCTGTTGTTAATCAAACTTATGAATTTAAATACTTAAAAATGGACTCTGTTTGAACCAACGAATTAACCGGTCAAACAAATTATATGCGACACCAGCAAGAGAGTTACGGTGCACCGGGATTTTATCTGGGTGTTGGCCACCGATAACAGCGCTCAGGGACTAAATTTTTAGTGCTTTACCACCTCGAGAAATCGCGCACGGGCCTGAGCGAACCACTTCAATCAAACTACCCGATTCGACAACATCCAGAAACCCCTTCAGTTTGTCATTATCACCGGTCACTTCGATGACCACCCCCTGCCGAGTAATCTCAACAATATGAGCATTGAAGGCTCTCACCACCCGGTCGATCTCATCTCGGGCAGCAGCACTGGTGGCCCGCACCTTCACTAGCATCAACTCACGATCAAGGTGATCACCATCGGTGATATCCATCAGCTTGATCACATCAATCAGCTTATTTAACTGTTTGACGATCTGTTCAACAATGTCGGCATCGCCAATAGTCACCACCGTCATCCGCGAAACTGTCGGATCATCGCTTGGCGCAACCGTCAGTGACTCAATATTAAAACCACGAGCGGAAAATAGACCCGCCACCCGGCTTAATGCGCCCGGTTCGTTTTCCAGCAGCAGCGAAATAATACGACGCATGATTACGCGAGCTCCTGGTTACGGTGGGCCTGATAGGGGGAATAGCGCATCTCGTGATGTCCGCGGCCAGCTTCAACCATCGGATAAACATTTTCACTCTGATCGGTAATGAAATCCATGAATACCAGCCGGTCCTTAAGCGCTAGCGCCTCTTTTAGCGCGCCCTCTACATCCGCAGGTTTATCAATACGCATACCAACATGACCATAAGCCTCAGCCAGTTTGACAAAATCAGGTAGCGCATCCATATAAGAGTGAGAATAGCGGCTTTTATATTGAAATTCCTGCCACTGTCGCACCATACCCAAATAACGATTATTCAAATTGATGACTTTAATCGGCAGGTCATATTGCTTACAGGTAGATAGTTCCTGAATACACATCTGGATACTGGCCTCACCAGTAATACAGCCCACAGTCGCATCGGGCATCGCCATCTGCGCCCCCATGGCCGCCGGTAAACCATAACCCATGGTGCCAAGCCCACCAGAGGTTAACCAGCGCCGAGGCTTATCGAAGCCGTAATACTGAGCCGCCCACATCTGATGCTGACCGACGTCCGTTGATACATAAGCATCACCATCGGTTAAACGATGAAAAATTTCGATGACATTCTGAGGTTTGATCAGTTCATCACTATATTCATAGGCTAAGCAGGTTTGACTGCGCCAGCCATTAATCTGAGTCCACCAGGCGGCCAGTGAGTCTTGATCAATCTGTCGATCTGACTGCTGTAATTCGGCGAGGCAATCTTCGAGCACGTCACTGACCTGACCGACAATGGGCACATCGACGGCAACATTTTTAGCAATCGACGCCGGGTCGATGTCTACATGAATAATTTTCGCATAGGGGCAGAACTTTTCTAACTCACCGGTTACCCGGTCGTCGAACCGAGCACCAATCGCAAACAGCACATCGCACTCATGCATAGCCATGTTGGCCTCCATGGTGCCATGCATGCCCAACATGCCCAGGTTCTGTTGATCTGATGCTGGAAAACCACCCAACCCCATCAGCGTATTGGTAATTGGAAAACCCAACCAACGGACCAGTTTAGTCAGTTGCTCAGACCCATTCCCCAGCACCACGCCACCACCGGTATAGATCATCGGTCGCCGTGCTCTGAGCAGCATATTGACTGCTTTTCGAATTTGCCCAGCGTGGCCCTTTTCAACTGGATTGTAGGAACGAATTTCCACCGACTCAGGGAACTTATAGTGGGCTTTAGCCGCGGTCACATCTTTTGGGATATCAACAACCACCGGGCCTGGTCGGCCGGTGCTGGCAATGAAAAAAGCTTTCTTCAGGGTGATCGCAAGATCTTTAACATCTTTAACCAGGAAGTTATGTTTTACACAGGGACGGCTGATACCAACGATATCCACTTCCTGGAAAGCATCATTGCCAATCAAAGGTGTTGCCACCTGCCCGGTAATCACCACCAACGGAATAGAGTCCATATGGGCAGTGGCAATGCCGGTAACCGCATTGGTTGCGCCGGGCCCCGAAGTGACCAACGCCACACCCGGTTTCCCGGTTACCCGTGCATAAGCATCTGCCGCGTGGGTAGCCGCCTGCTCATGGCGCACCAGAATATGCTCGACACCGCCGCGTTGAAACAGCGCATCATAAATATGCAGCACTGCCCCACCAGGATAACCAAATACATGCTCAACACCCTCATCCTGCAGAAACTGTACGAGAATGTCTGCGCCTGTTATTTCCACCATCGACTCCAATCACAACTTAAATTGTATTAAAAAAATATAGCCGAACAATCCCATCAACCCGCTTGCCAAGCAAAACCATCCGCCGCGATTAAAAAAAAACAATATTCCATATCAAAGTCTTAGAGACTGGTTATCTCAAAAACTTTAACGGTTCCTAATCGGCCGGCTGACAGAGTCAAGCTACTAAAATTGCACAGCGGTGCGAATTATAATGCAGCTATGGCGCTAGGGGCGGATCTAACTTT
>JAHRWJ010000047.1 GCA_019090185.1 Immundisolibacteraceae bacterium | reverse complement strand
CAGGTCCGCTCGGCAGATCATCATCACCCCCTCTCCCCCGTATTCAAACTCCATCCAGATCGCAGGTAATTCGGGCAGCAGATCCATCAGCGCCTGCTGAGCCTCTCCCACTTCAAGCACCAACCAGCCGCCAGGCCGAAGATGGTCAATCGCGCCGGCAAGAATCGGCAACGCCAAATCAAGCCCGTCATCACCGGCAAACAGCGCCATGGCAGGTTCATGTCCATATTCGGCCGGCATCTGCCGCTGCACAGGAACATAGGGCGGGTTACTAATAATCAAATCATATTGGGCATTATCAAGTGCGGTATATAGATCCGATTCAACTAACTTAACCCGCTCTTCTAGTCCCAGTCTGGCACGATTCTGCGCCGCCAATTCCAGCGCCTTTAGCGACAATTCAGCCGCATCAACCTGGGCATCGGCAAAAACCATCGCCGCAACCATGGCAATGCAACCGGTTCCGGCGCACATGTCCAGGATGGTGGTTACCTGATCGGGTTCTACCCAGGGGGAAAATCCGTCGACCAGTAATTCAGCAATCGGAGAACGCGGAATGATCGCTCGCCGATCAACCTCAAAAGGGACCCCAGCAAACCATGCCCAACCGGTTAAATAGGCAGCTGGTCGGCGCGAATCGATCCGCAGCTTTACTATCTCATTTAACGCCTGCTGCTGATCTGCGGATAATTCCAGCTCCATCTGCTGATCGGTCAGCGTTGGCTCATCGCTGATCACATGGGCGATCAGGTGGGCTGCCTCGTCAAGGGCACTACTCATACCATGGCCATAAGCCAGGTCGGCTTGCTCAAAACAGCTTTCAAGCTCTGACAGAACCAGCGCTACCCGTTTTCTATTCAATTGCACTCCTTAGATTCATGGTTATAGATTCCCCTAGAAGGGGTTCTGAAATTGCGGTCAGTCATCAAACCCAGCCCAACAACGATCTTTTTGGCACAGATACAGACCTAAAATGGGCCTAGGGCGGTTGGTAAGCAGACCGGAACAACTTCAGTCCAGCCGATCATTGCCGCTATCCATTGCAATGATAAAGCTCGTCGGTGGCACACACATTCTAAAACAGACATGATAAAACGAATTCAAGCAGGGCTAGGACTGTTACTACTCTACCCGTTGACCAATCTGGCCCAATACCCCGGACTAACCGGTGAGCCCTGGCAGGTAAAAACCGGCATGGAGAAATGCTCCATGAGTCGTCAGCTCAATCAGGGTAAGGCCGTAGCGAGCTTTAACCATGAAACCGGAAAGCGCCTCAGTTTTACCATCGAACATCACCCCTTTATTAGCATTGCTAGCGCGGTTAAAGTCTACGCTAGTCCATCGCTATGGCGGCATGATCAACCACTCGTACCGCTTGGGGAAAGCCTGAGAAAACGGGGCAATCAACCTTTTAAAATCAGTGCAGACGTGGCTGAAAAAATGCTCCATTACCTGTCACAGGGCCAGGGAACTCTGTTTAGTTATCAGGACCCTTCGTTAACAAAGCGTCACAAACAACCCCAACTGACCCTCTCTCCGGCCTTTTTACAGCCAGGTCTGGCAGAATTTCAGGCCTGTGTGCAGGCACTCAAACCTTTTGACCCTAAGTTACTCGACCGGATTGAAATTCGCTTTAACTACGGCAGCGCAGCATTATCACCCAAAGCACTCTTGACCCTGACCGATTTAATGACCCGACTGAAAAAAGAGTACAACCTCGCCGGACTCAAAATCAGTGGCTATACAGACGCTGGTGGCCATAACCATCAAAACAGTGAAATGGCCAGAATGCGGGTACTCTCGGTCGAAAACCACCTAATTGCAGCCGGTATCCCTGTAGAGCTGTTAACCAGTCACTACCTTGATCAGGGCAAACCTCGCTACAGCAACAACACTGCAGCTGGCCGGGCTGGTAACCGCCGGGTGGATATCCAGATCATTCGCTAACCGATCTCCACCGCAGCACAAAAAACCTATCCGGTAGTCGCAAAACCAACAGTAAAACCCAGACGGCGAGATAAATTAATGGTTCCAACAAATCCGCTTTAACCAGTAAAAAAAAGTGCACCAACGCCGCAGAAACCGCTAGATACAGCAGGCGATGCAACCGCTGCCAGGTTTTAAACCCTAAACGCCGTACAGCCCCCCGGGTTGAAGTTACCGCCAACGGCACTAACAACAACAACGCTAACATTCCCAGGGTGATAAATGGCCGCTTTAAAATATCTTCCAGCAGTTCTTGCCAGTTAAAAAAGTGCTCGAACCAGATAAACCCAATCAGGTGGAGCAGCCCATAAAAGAAACCAAACAGTCCCAACATCCGGCGATAGCTAAGCAAAAACCCCCAGCCTAGCCAGCGCCGGGCCGGTGTTGCCGTCAATGTAATTAATAGAAACCTCAAAGCCCATTGACCAAGTTCCCGAATTAGCGCCTCAGTCGGGTTCGCCCCCAGCTGATTGGCCGCCACCCCCCAAACAAGTGCAGCTAAAGGCAGACAGCAAAGCGAGAATAATAGGCTGGTCTTCAGCGTCTGGCGGGCATTCATCTGGGAGAGATCCGATGGCGATAAAACAGTGGGGATAAAACAACGATTTCCTGCGCTCTAAAAATGTTTGCGTAAGTCCATTCCTGCATACAAATGGGCAACCTGCTCCGCATAGCCATTGAACATCAAGGTCTCCCGTTTCGGGGTGAAAAAACTATCCTCACCAATTCGACGTTCCCTGGCCTGTGACCAGCGCGGGTGAGCGACCTCAGGGTTAACATTGGAATAGAACCCATACTCTTGAGCATTGGACTTATTCCAACTGGTGAGTGGCTGTTGACGGGTAAAGTCGATGCCGACAATAGATTTAATACTTTTAAAGCCGTATTTCCATGGCACCACCAGTCGCAACGGCGCGCCATTTTGTTTGGGCAGATACTCATCATAGAGGCCGACCGCTAACAAGGTCAGAGGATTCATCGCTTCGGCCATCGTCAACCCTTCCCGATAGGGCCAGTCGAGCACATTGCGCCGAATTCCGGGCATCTGTTGCGGATCTGCTAGCGTCGTGAATTCCACATATTTTGCCGAATTATCCGGCTCTAAACGTTGAATGATTTTTCTCAACGGAATCCCGATCCAGGGAATCACCATTGACCAGCCTTCGACACAGCGTAGCCGATAAATTCGACGTTCGAGGTCGCGCTCATCAATAAGCTGATCCAGTCCCATCGATCCCTGTTTCGCTGCACCACGAATTTCTACCGACCAGGGATCGGTTATTAATTGATGGGCATGGCGGGCAGGGTCAGATTTACCAGTTCCAAATTCATAATAATTATTATAAGTCGTCACCGATTCATAATCGGTAAGCGCTTCGGTCGTGTCATATTGTGAATTGGAAGTTGATTTCAGCGATGCGGATGGTTGATTCGCTTCTAGGGTCCCGGTTACCAATGAGGTGGTCGCTAATGCAAGCCCAGCCATTCCCCAACGCTGAATGAACTGCCTTCGGTTGAGGTAATCGTGGGTTGCAGTGACTGCTGATTCAGGCAGCGCCGCTCGCTGGTATTCATTCTGCTTACCGAATAACAACTTGCTCATCAAGCCAACTCCAGTGAAATCGGGGCTAAAACAATAAGGATGAAATCCTCGTCAGGGTCGATCGAATTTCAAGCTGGACGCTATAGGCCGTTAGCAGATCGCCCCATTATTCAAGCCGACCCGATGTTCTTGCAACATGGCCAGGTCCGGCTTCAAAATTCATGATACAAGACCGGTCAACTGACGCGACAGTTGCACGGGGTCGTTGTTTTTTATCAGATGGCTTGAGACCGAAACTAGCAAAAGAATCCCTCGCTTTCAGGAACAGAACAGTGTGTTGCAGGTTTCAGTGCTCGTTAACTAAGATTTATAGACTACCGATATCAATCGTCAGACAACAGGGGCCGAGCAGCGCTGCCCGCCATCTCTTTCCAGATTAATTTCACCTGCCAATAGGCAGCCGCAATTTGATCAGCATCCATCACCCCGGACATCCGCCTTCGAGCCTCCATGCCTGCAACCAGCTTGTTTAATGCAGCCAGGTGGTACCAGGCGTAGGCCTGAGCATGATCAATAGCAACACCACTACCGAGTCGGAAAATCTCACCCATTTCAAATTGAGCCGCTGGATAATCCTGCAGTGCCGCCAGCCGAAACCACAATCTCGCCTGGTCAAAATCCTGCTCAACCCCTTCGCCGGTCAGATACATCTGCCCAAGCTGGAATTGTGAACTGGCATAGCCCTGCTCAGCACTCTGCAAATACCACCGAATGGGGCCTGGCGTTTCTGCATAGACTCGCGTCAACGAGAACACCATGAAAACAACCAGTAACAGCAGGTTTCTAATCAAGGTCAATGGGCTAACTCGGTATTAAGAAACAGCGTAAGCAGATAGTTTCGCAGGTTTTCAAATCGCCGATAACCGCACTCTCTTATGGTTCCAGAGGTACCGATTTGTCAATCACTTCAGCGGCCGGTCCATCGATACCGACAACTTCCTGTTTAACGGTGTCACCCAGTTGTTGGCCCTTCTGCCACAGTTCAGTGGAAGTGGTTTTGGTCGACTCCCACGCTTCAGCGCCGGCCTGCATAGAGCGATGGGTAACCCGTGCTACCGAATCTGCGGCCCGGGATCCGGCATCAACAGATTTTTCTGCCCACTCAGCACTGGTT
>JAHRWJ010000046.1 GCA_019090185.1 Immundisolibacteraceae bacterium | reverse complement strand
TGACCAACAAAAGTGAAGATGCGCTGGATGCCCTCAATGAGTTCGCCTTCGATCTAATAGAAGAACCCGCTTCTTCATTAGAGCAAAGCCCTATACAAAGCATTGCCGAACCCTCCAAGAAACCCACCTTAGAACAACCAGCTGACACTCAAATACCGGAGTTTTCTGGACGCACCAGCCATGCTGCCAAGGCGGTTAAACCAGCAGACAAGCCAAAACCCGTAACAACTGACAAGCCAACTGTTGACAAAAAACCTGACCAGCCTGTCACTGCAGCCTTGGACAGGAGCTGGCTTGTTGCGCCGGTGGTTGGAATAGCGCTGATGACTGCATTGGGCGGCTACGGTTGGGTCTGGTTAAAACGGCCCAAAATCATTCATTCTGCACCCGAAGCAGTGCTCCACGATTTGGAAAAAGCTAGCGGTAATCCAAGAATTGAGGTGACAGGCTCAATCACCAGAATTGGTAGAGACCCTGGGCGAGATACCTGGCACGAACGACCCCGCCTATTGATTTTAGAAAACCCGGGCATCAGCCGGCTGCACGCAATTTTGGAATACCGTGCCGATGGTTACTGGTTTACCGATCAGAACTCAAAAAATGGCTGCAAAGTTAATTATGAGAACTCTCGACTGCCTAGAAAACTCCAGTCTGGAGACAAAATACAAATTGCCAAGCTAGAATTTATTTTTGAACTACCGATAGCCGAAGAGACCGATGAGACGGTTTTATTTGGCCAATAGTGTGCCAGCCTGAAAAAGAGCTCTATAATCCGCAGATAAATTAGATGCGGAACCATCCGCCAGCCAACTCGACCCAACCATTTTCCGGAGCACTCTGCATGACCAGAAGCACGCCACTTCTTGGCATTCTGTTTCTTTTTCTCATCAGCCTAACTAGCAGCCCTGGTGCAGAACCGTTTTTCCAGGGCGTCAAGCCGTGTGAATCTTGCCACACTGCTGAACTGGAGGTTTGGGAAGGGACTGTGCATGCCAAGTCTTATAAAACCGTGCACAAATCTGAACAAGCCGCAGAGCTGCTTGCCGCGGTTGGTAGTGAAACGTCGATGAAACGCGATCCGCTTTGCATCTCCTGTCACTTTAGTCTGCGTCAAAAAACCGCCAAATCTAAACCAAAGGCTAAGGCGGGTCCCTCTTGCGAAAGTTGCCACGGCCCCTCATCAGACTGGATCGACCTGCACAACGATTATGGTGATTTTGATTCTGCCGAAGCCGAACCGGCAGAGCACAAAAACCAACGCCTTGCCTCTGCCGAAAGTGCTGGCTTAATCGGCGCATTTAATCTGTTTGGCATTGCTAGCAACTGCGCCTCCTGCCACGGCCTGTCCCGCCCTGATATCGAAGGTGAGAGTTTGGCTGCCATGTTTGCCAACGGCCATCCGTTAAATCAGCAGTTCGAATTGGTTGAATATTCCCAGGGCAGCGTCCGCCACCGCTTCTACCCTCCCAACCTGGAAAGTAACGCGGAACTTGATGCTCCAGGCTTGAGTAGACTTTTTCTAATCGGCAAAGCCGCGCAGTTGGTCGCCGCAGAACAAGCCATCGCAATCGCACCCGAGGGTGACTACAAGAAAACCCAACTGGCCATTGCTAAAGCAGCTCGCGCTTCACTGATGCTGGCTAACAGCAATAGTGCTGTGGCTGCCTTTTTATCAAATCCTGACCATAACAGTGGTAGGGCGCTCGCTGAATCGATTAAAAATGTCGACCTCTCGCCCCTGGTCGGCGGTTCACTTCCTGACCCAACAAATTACCGCTAAACACTCAGCAACCGGCGGATCACAATGGCAAGCGAACAACGAACCGCTGCGGTACTGGCGCGTCCACAACGCTGGGATTCCCCTTTTGATGCCAGTCATGCGCAGCTCGACGCCAGCAAATTGCTGCAAATTCCAGAAATTGCAGCAATAGAGGCGGATCGTTTCCCCCGATCACTGCCACTGGAGGGCATTCTCAGCAACGATTGCCGGTTCGTACAACGCCAGAGTGGTGAAATCATTATCCGCGAGGGGGATTACGGTAGCTCGGCGTTTCTGGTGATCAGCGGTTCGGCACGGGTCATCTTGCCACCTGGCATTCCGATAGAGCAACTGGGTCGCCATCAAACCAAATCCAAATCTCTATGGCAGTCTTTCTCCCAGCTCTGGAGCAACAATCCCCACGTTGAAGCAAGAAACCTTTCTCGTTATGGCCGGGACAGCAATTCCGCTGCCATCGAAACACATGTTGATGAACTCGGCACCGTGGTCATCGACCGGGGTGATCGTGATGGCCCCAACCTAAAAACAATCATAGCAACCCTAAATACGGTCCCCATGCCCAAGGGTTCGCTGTTTGGCGAGGTCGCTGCGTTACGAAGAGAACCACGTAGTGCCAGCATCATTGCCGATGAAAACTGTTTGCTACTAGAAATCCGCTGGCAAGGGCTGCGGGATATTCGCAAGCACGATCCAGGTTGGCGCAAAATAATCGACCAGAGCTACCGTCAGAACACCCTGCTGACCCATCTTCGCGAACACCCATTATTTGCCAAACTTGATGAACCGGCATTACAGCGTATTGCTGATTGCACCCTGTTTGAGACTTTCGGCAGCTTTGAGTGGTTCAGTGATTTCCAACGCGATAGTGCGGCCACACTGGCTAACAACAAAGAGCCGGTAGTTGCTGGCGAGGGTGAATATAGCGACGGCCTGTTGCTAATTGCAGCTGGGTTTGGCCGAGTATCCGTTAAAACTGGCAACGGCCGGCGCACACTCACTTATTTGCGCAGCGGAGATCACTTCGGTTTCGAAGAGCTTATGCTCAACTGGGAAACCGGCCAGGACGTGGCGATGCGCAGTTCTCTGCACGCCACCGGCTACCTCGATGTATTACGAATACCCGGCTACGCCTTAACTGAAGTGGCCGAGGCACTAAAAGAGTTATCCGCACCCAACTACGAAAAACTGGCCGCGGCACCTTTTAAAGAATCTGATGACCTACTTGAATGGGCTGTCAGCGAGCGCTATATCAACGGCACCCAATCCATGCTGATCGACATGGACAAATGTGTACGCTGTGATGACTGCGTGACTGCCTGTAGCCGCGGCCATGACGGCAATCCGCGGTTCCTACGCCATGGCAAAGTCCATGGCAAATGGATGATTGCCAACGCTTGCATGCACTGTAGTGACCCTGTCTGCCTGATAGGTTGCCCAACCGGCGCTATCCACCGTACCGCCGAACAGGGCATTGTGACCATCAACGATGACACCTGTATTGGCTGCGGGGTCTGCGCAAACTCCTGCCCTTACTCCAACATCCGTCTAGTAGAGATTAATGATAACCGTGGCCGGGCCGTGCTAGATCCGGCAAGCCAGTTACCGATTATGAAAGCAACTAAATGTGATCTCTGTGCGGATCAAATCGGCGGGCCTGCCTGTGTGAGGGCTTGCCCTGCCGACGCGATGCGCCGAATCGATTTTCACGACACCGATATGCTGGGTGACAGCTAGGTGTTAAAACTTATCACTCCTACTAGAATCACTCTTCTGGTCTGCTGCCTGACCATCATTGGCGTTGGCACCTTCTGGTCAATTACAGACACCATCAAACTACAAAGACCTGAACTATCAACCGGTTATCTTCTTTTTACAATAATGCTCTTACCCACTGCTTTTGGGCTCCGGAAACGATTGTCTATGTTGCCGCTGGGCTCGATGGCGTTCTGGACCCGGTTACATATCGCTACCGGCATCACCCTGGTGCCACTTTACTGGTTACATGTTGGCCGGTTTTGGCCTAGCGGCCCCTACGAACAGGTATTAGCGCTACTGTTTTACCTGGTAACCATCAGCGGAGTCCTCGGTTGGTTCTTACAGAAAACCCTACCTCAACGCCTAACCCAGGCAGGTGACGAAATTCAGTTTGAGCGTATTACGGAAGCGGTAATAGATTGCCGCGAGCAAGTCGAACAATTACTGCAGGAATCTCAGCAGGCCACCGGCAGTGATACCTTGGCAAAACACTACATCGAGAACTTAAGCTGGTATTTTCTTAAACCGCGTTTTTTACTGAACCATCTGCTAAGCGGCTCGTACCACGAATATTGGTGGCGCGGCAAAACCCGCGCGATTGAACGCTACCTTGGCGAAAACGAAAAACCTTACCTGACTGATTTATTAAAGCTTGGCGAACGCAAAGCCAATATTGATTTTCATTACACGCTGCAGGGAGTTCTCAAGCTTTGGTTATTTGTGCATATTCCTGCTGTTTCAGCGTTGGCAATGCTCGTCATCTGGCATGTTGCGCTGGTCCATATCTACTCAATCTAAAATAGACCCCCAATCACTTTGAGTAAAAAAAACCCCTTTGGGCACACCAACAGTCGCTATGAACGGCCCCAACAGCCTTTCCGCTGCGGTCGATCCCGTCGTTGGCAAAAATCATGCTGGCAAGGACCCAGTGTTGATGGCGGCTGTGGCGGTAAGTTTGAGTGTCGCCCGGCGTTACAGGGTGATCGCTACATCTGTCGCCGACCCGCTCATGCGGGTGGTGCTTGTGAACAAGGCCCGCTACCTAACGGTCAATGCTGTAATCAACGCCCGGCCTGTATTCCTCAAGCGACGCTACGACAACGCCGAGGCCACTATGTCCTGATGGCCTTTATTCTGCCGGCATTGGTACTGATTGCATTGGCCAATTTCTACGAACCATCGATAAAAAGTCCTCATGTCGGTATCGATCCAGGCCCGCTCAGTCGCGTTCACCAGGAATTTATCGGTGCCCAGGGATGTCAGACCTGCCACGATGACCAGCACCCCACCTTGCCGGGCATGGTCAATTCGCTATTTACCGACTCCAGCATCAATCAAGCCTGTGAGAGCTGTCATGGCTTTTCAGGCCGTGGGCAACAAGCACATAATCGAATTTTTCCGGACCGAACGGACCTGACGGCAACCCAATGCCTGGATTGCCACAGTGAACATAATGGTGACAACAACCTGGTTCCAGAATTGAGCGATACCCAATGCGGTCAAGCCTGTCATGCTCAACCCTTTACAAGTTTTACAGCCAGTCACCCAGCTTTTGCAGAAAATTTTCCCAGCGAAACAGCCGGCAGCATCCGCTTTGACCATAGTCGCCATTTTAAAAAATACTTTCCTCAACAGTATCGAGGTGCGCCGCCAGAAATCGTCGACCGGGCCAAGCAATGTGTCAGCTGTCACAGTGTTGAACAGGCGACAAGAGAAGTTAAGCCTCGCAGTTATGGCGAGATTTGCGCGTCCTGTCACGATCAAAGCCTGACCGGTTCCACACTGACCATCGCTTATCGGGATGAACCGACCCCAATCACTAGCCTGCTACTGGATATTCAAGCAGATGATAGTGACGCGTTTGACGAGCTTCGAGACGATTTTCTCGAACAGATGTCGGACGATGGCATCGATTACTGGCAGGAACTCCTGGACCGTCCAGCCCTTGCCTCATCCGCGACAAACCAAATTATCGACCATATCGATGATTTCCCGATCGACGAAGTCGCCAGCGCCTGGCTCGAAGATGAATCCATTGAAATCAATAGCACCAATGGCATGAGCGCCGATGATGACGCCATCTACTACCGAATCAGCGGACACAACGACCCCTTTGCTAAGGCCTGGTTGGAGCTGGCAACCCGCCAAGCGATAAACCAAACCGATGAGGCCCAGCAGGACAATGACCTGGAACGCCTCGCCATGCTTGCAAGCGACGATGAGGGCAGCAGCTGTGGAAAATGTCACAGTATGAATCAAGCCTTGGAGATCGGAGAAATACCCTGGCAGTACGCGGGCTCTTCAGACCGACCCTTGAGCAAGTACTCCCATAGCCCACATATCAACTTGCTCGGTCTGGATCAAAGCTGCCACAATTGTCATCGCATTAACCATCAGGCAGATTTTGGCGAATATTTCGATCAAATTAGCAGCGCTGGACAGATCGATGACGCACTTTACCAAAGCAATTTTCACCCGATTGATATCGCCACCTGCCAAAGCTGCCACAACCCTAAAGGGGTAAACGATAGCTGTAGCGAGTGCCACCAGTACCATCAGAACTCTACATTTTCTGGCTCTATTTTAGATCAGGTTTCGCTATCTGCCAGGTCTTCAAACTCAGCGTCTGACAGCTTAAACGAGCGTAGCAACACAACCGAGGAACCTTCCCCATGAAACAGCTAAAAAAAGCCATTCTGTTTCCACTCTTACTGTTAAGCGCTACGGCACTCTTCGCCAGTGATGATCCTGATTCTGTAATGGATCCGCATGGAGCTGTCTACAGCGAAAGTGATTTCCCGTCTGCAAGTCAGTGCGCCGGTTGCCACCAACAAATCTATGACGAGTGGAGTAGCTCTAACCACGCCTACGCCGGCATCTCACCGATGTTTCATAAATTTGAACAGGCGATCAATAACCTGGCCCCTACCATCGATCATTTCTGTGTGCGTTGTCACATGAGCGTCGGCACCGCACTCGGTGAAGGCCGTGAAATGCCGCTTTGGGAACGGAGCCAGGTGAGCCGCGAGGGAGTGACCTGCATTACCTGTCACCGGGTCAGCGACTCCTATAACAAGGTCAACGGCGAGCGCTACATTGCACCGGGAGATATCTTTCAGCCCGTGATGGGTAGCTCAGACGGTGCCGGTCTGCGTAATGTCATCGACAAAAAGGCCGCCTATCGGGTTGCGACAGCCAAAGGTGAACGGGGTGCCAAGATCCATAATGAAGCGATTCAGTTTGAAACCCTCGACCAGTCCGAGTTCTGTGTCAGCTGCCATCAGGTAGCGGTCAACCTGGGTATTAAACTAGAGGTTGTATGGGACCAATATAGAGACTCCCCTGCTCATGCTGACGGTGTGCAGTGTCAGGAGTGCCATATGAGTAGTGTGCCCGGTATTCCCGCCGCTAAAGAAAAAGGTTCTAAAGCGGTCATTGGCCGTAAAAAGGTCGACCCAAAAGGCAGTCATGCCAACCACTCATTTTTTGGTCCAGGCTATCCTATTGCCCACCCAGGAATTTTCCCCCACCATCCGGACGCCGCCGACTGGTCGATGGAGGAATGGCTAGAATTTGACTATCGAGCTGGCTGGGGTAATGAAGATTTCGAAGAGGAAATTGAAGAGCTCGATGAAGAGCCCGAATTTCCAGAAGTCTGGTCCGACAGTAGCGATCGCGAAGACGCACGTGAGATCATCGAAGAGAACCTTGAGAAGCTCGAAGCGAAAAAAGAAGCTCGCAAGCAGTTGATGGAGAATGGCTCACGGATAGATGGACCGTTTTTCCTGGCCACTCCCGAGGCCGGTAAAAATCTCAAGTTCAAATACGAGCTGCACAACCTCAACAGTGGCCACAACCTGCCATCTGGTTCTCTTGGAGCCCAGCCTGAAATCTGGCTGAATGTTGCGTTGATCAATCCAGCTGGCGAAACCATCTGGGAATCAGGCTATGTAGACAGTGTTGGCGATATGGCCGATCTGCACTCTGCAGATGTCCGAGCAGGAGTCATCGAACATGATGACCAACTATTCAATCTCCAGACCAAGTTCCTGACCACCAATGTCAAAGGTACCGATCGAGAGATGTATCTGCCGGTGCAATTCGACGTTGATCAGCTGCCCTTTTTACGACCACCAGCCCAGCCCGTGAGCGTGATGAACCATCCGCCGTTTGTGCGCATGGAAGCCCGCAGCATTCCGCCATTGGGGCACCGTGACGCTCGTTATAGCGTGCCAGCGGAACTGATCACCAGCCCGGGGAAATACCAGCTCGCGGTTAGAGCTCGCAGTCGTGCTGAGCCCATTTATTTCATGCGCTTTGTCGGTGCTACCAGTGAAATGGAACAAGCCATGAACGAGTGGATGCTAGACATGCATCCAGCAACCGTTGAATTTGAAGTTGAGGAGCGCTGAGTGATGTCCGAATCAACCCTACTTAAAAAACTATTAGCCGTTTCACTGGTTATGGCCGCCCCGACACTCCTTGCCTCTGGTGATGCGCATCACGATCAACTTGCTCACCCAGTTAGCCATGATCGGTCGGTGTTCAAGCCCGACCCGAGTTATGACTCGGTTCCCTATGACGCCGAACGCCAGCTGGAAATCTATGGTGGTAAACATAAAGTCACCGTGCCTCGCCCCATGCTGGAATGGGGTCAGGCGATCTATCAGAACGGCCCCCTTAAAGCTCCTGGCCATGGATGGGGTGAGAAAAACCCAACCAAAAACCAGCTATCGGTTTACGGCGACTGGCGCACCGCGGTCGCCTACAACGATAACGGCACTACGGAAATAGCCTCCGTTGCGACTCGGCTCAACATTGATATCGACTATCAGATCACCAGTACCGAACGTATCCACGCCTTTGTGCGGCCGATTGATGGTGGCGGAAAGTTTTCGCGCTGTGAATTTGCAGGCGCTGATCGAGATGATTGCAAATTAGAGTTAGATGGCAACCTGGAAGCGCTGTTTTTTGAAGGTGATCTAGGCGCAATTACCGCCGGCATTACTGGCAGGCACAACAAGTTTGATTTGCCATTCGCGGTTGGCTTAATGCCTCTGCTATTTCAAAATGGGGTCTGGGTCGAAGATGCGTTTACCGGCTTAGCGTTTACCATCCCTGCATTAAATAGCCCAAAGTTCAACATCTCTAATGCTGACATCACCTTTTTTGCCGCTTTTGACAAAGTCACCACCGCCGCTGTTCTGGATAACAATGGCGATCTTGCTGACCACAATGTCAATCTGTACGGGGTAACTACTTTCATCGACGCGATGAATGGCTATTGGGAACTTGGCTACGGTTATGTCGATGGTGAAGGTGATTTCGACGATCTGAGTTACCACAACATTACCGCGGCCTTTACCAGACGTTATGGTGGTTGGTTATCTAACTCTGTCAGAGTGGTCGGTAATTTTGGACAGAACCGTCGCGGCAGTGCAAAACAGACCGCCGATGGCTTTGTGGTGTTGATCGAAAACTCTTTGATCTCCTCCAAACCCAGCACTCTAGTGCCTTATTTTAATCTGTTTGCCGGGTTTGATACTCCCCAATCATTGGCCAGAGACGCTGGCGCTGGTGGAATTTTAAAAAACACCGGCATCAACTTCGAGACCGATGCCCTTACCGGCTTTCCTAAGCTCGACGACAGCGCCAACAACACCTGGGGTGGTGCGCTGGGAATAGAGTACCTGTTCAACCTCAACCGCCAGATAGTCGTTGAGATCGCCGGACTCCAGACCCGAAAAAGTAGCACCAACCGCCGTGCTGCGGGAGACCAATGGGGGCTTGGGGTACGCTTTCAACAGCCACTCAACAAAGCATGGATTTTCCGGGCCGACAGCATCCTCGCTGACCGCGAGAATGCCGAGAACCTGTTCGGTGTTCGTTTCGAAATTCGGCGAAAATTCTAGCCATGCCAATTGTTTTCGACCTGGTCGCCGTCGCCGGCATACTGGCGATCACCCTTTACGGTTCCTTACAGGTCTGGCGTAGCTGGCAGGAAGCACGCCTGGCAACCCGTTATTTTGGTCAAGAAATTGAACTCTTGCAGGAGAAAATCGAACGTCAACAACAGATCTCCCAGGTTGCAGTCAGCCGGGCTAAAGACGCCTGGGAAGGTTTTCGTAAGTTCGAGCTACGTGGGAAAATACTCGAGGCGGAAGGTATCTGCTCGTTCTATTTCGCTCCCCACGATGGTAAGCCGTTACCCCCCTTTAACCCCGGCCAGTACCTGACGTTTAAACTAAATATTCCCAACGAAGACAAACCGCTAATACGTTGTTATTCGTTATCCGATAGCCCCAACCATCCAGATTACTATCGGGTAACCGTAAAACGAGAAACGGCTCCCCGCGATCAGCCCAACCTACCGGATGGCAAGTCTTCCACCTATTTCCACCATGTCCTCAATCCAGACGACATCATTGACGTTAAAGCCCCATCGGGCCACTTCTATCTGGATACAGAACACCAGAACCCCGTCGTATTGATTGGCGGTGGTATCGGCATTACTCCCGTATTAAGTATGCTCAACACTATTACCGCGATGGACTCCCAACGCGAAGTCTGGTTTTTTTACGGGGCCAGGGATGGCTCTGAGCTAATCATGCGCGACCATTTCAGTCAAATCGCGCAGCAGATGCCCAACGTTAAGCTCAACATTTGCCTGTCTCGGCCTCGTAAAGAAGACCAGCTTGGTATCGATTTTCATCACAAATCTCGGGTCAGCGTTGCCTTATTCAAAGAGCTGCTGCCTTCTAACAATTTCGACTATTACATCTGCGGACCAGCACCACTGATGGACAGCCTGACCAGTGACCTCTACGACTGGGGTGTGCCTAAAAATAAGGTGCACTTTGAAGCATTTGGACCTGCCACCGTAAAAAGTGTTCGAGACACACAAAGCGAACCCGCATCGGCATCAACAGATAAACAGCTGACCATTGAATTAAAACGCTCTGGCAAGCAAATACCCTGGTCAACCAGCAGCGGCTCAATTCTGGAATGCGTTGAAGCTGCCGGCGCAGAGCTGGATAGCGGCTGTAGAGCTGGTAATTGTGGTGCTTGCGAGGTCGCGATCATCGGTGGTGCAGTTGACTATCCCAACGAACCGGGGGCACCAGTTGAAGCGGGAAATTGTCTGACTTGTGTCGCTATTCCTAAGGAAAACCTAGTCATCGACGCCTAATAGCTAACAGCTATTAGACCCACTTTGTTAATAAACATTTAAAATGGAACTTCCAGATACCATTCGCTTCCCGCTCAGATTAGAATCACATTTCTATTGACGACTTCCGCCGCTCCCAAATTTAGTTTTCCACAACCATTGCCGCTAACTGTTCCGCAAGCGGCGAGTAGAAAAATCACTCAATTTTAATACGGCCACGTGTTCTAACTCCTATGACTCTACGTCCGACAGTATCCTGATGTTATCAACCAACCTTTCCGGAATTCTTTTTGCGAGCCTTGCCGATCCTGCAACAGCACAAGGCGATACGATCAATCAGTGGATTCGAGACCAACAGTTAACACAGACCCTATCACTGATCACCGAAGCTATTTTTAGCAGCCGTGGCGTGGTCACCAAGAGTTTGAAAGATGGCCTGATCGGAACATTCCCGAGCGCTGAAAGCGCCCTACAGGCGGTCATAAAGATAAACCTAATCCTTGGTGATGCGGAAGAAACCACCGGCGCAGGCAGCTTTTGGCGCTTGGGAGTACATTACGCAAAGTTACATGTGATTGCTGGCAGCGTCGCCGGTGAAGGACTCGATACTGCCATTACGCTAGCCAATAGCGCCGATAACTCCCAAACGCTTGTTTCTGAAGCCATGGCTGATCAGATAAGGGATGGGCTGATACCCGGTCAAGTCAAATTACAACCTCATCCAGAGATAATAAAAGGCCAATCGCCAATTTACGAACTTCTGGTGACGGATGAGAATGAAGATGAAGATGAAGATGACATTCCAACGTCACCATTGCCGATTGTCACTAATCCAGAGATTGTCCCCCAGCAACCGGTCAGTTCACCCACGATAAATCCTGTCAATCAACCAACAGAAACTCAACCCTCTGATCGAGAACTCTCAGCAGTTGGGCACACCGAAGCGCTTACGCTGATCATCGATTCTCGACAATATGCGTTAAGCGAACAAAGTAATCAGTTAACGGTTGGACGAGGCAAGGAAAACAATGTCCGTATCCGTGGCACCCATGTTTCTCGAGGCCACGGCCATTTCGAATTCCGCCAGGGCCGGGGATACTACATAGACCACAGTGCTAATGGCTCCTGCCTACTGCTTGGCGAGCTACAGACATTAGTTCATAACGAAGAACTACTGCTCAAGGGAGCCGGACAGATCTGCCTGGCACCAAGCCGGGACAAATCCCCGGATCACCTGATCGAATTTATCGCTAACTACTGATAAGCAACCACGACAACCGGCCTACTGGATGCTGCACTATGAGGCTACCGGTTTTGGTCGATAGACGGCACTAGCGGCAAACCGCTCAGGTAGATCTTCCGGATAACCGTGGGGCAACACCTTGCCAGCGTCATAGACCGCATCTACGATGGGGTGCATCATCTTGCGCCAAAGCACCGGTATCATCGCGACAAAAATCATCACCATATAGCCGTATGGAAGTCGCGGCGCACCCTCAATAACCCGCAATATCTGATATGGCCTGCCCTCATTGGCATGGTGATCTGAATGTCGATCAATCTGACAGAACATCAAACTGCTGATCAAATAGGCATCATCCCAGGAATGGTCAGTTCGCACCGGCTCATATTCACCGTTTGCCAGCTTACGCCGGGCCAGGCCGTAATGCTCCATATAGTCGGCTATCGCCAGAATCATCCGACCAATAAAGCATTGCGCTAAAAATATCGGTACCGCCACCCAGCCAAACTGCCAGATTAAAACCGCCAACAACACAGGTGGCATCATCGCCAACCATATCATCTGGTTACGCCAATGTAGCGCTGACAGACCATGGCGCTCTAAACGGCTGGCCTCAATTGCCCAGGCACTTTTAGATTTGTTGTAAATGCTTTTAAAAACGAAAGACCAAAGCGATTGGCCGTAACGTGCAGCCGCATGATCCTCAGGAGTTGCAACCGATTTATGATGACCAAAATTATGATAAATATAAAAATCGGTCATGTTAAACGGCACCATCATCAACACCGATATGAGTCGGTCTATGCGTGCCGGGCGATGGCCTAATTCATGGGATACGGTTGCCCCCATGCCAACCCCAAAGATCATCGATAAGGTGACCCCAACAATTTCATAAAACGAGAGTTCACCGCTGGTCATAACCGCAAACAGATAAAACATGGTGATGTATTGCAGCGGTAAAAAGGCCCAACAAAGTACTCGATAAATGAGCTTTGATTCCAATTCTGGTTCAGCTTCGGCCGGGGCGTTGATCCGATCCTCACCAACCAACAGGTCGATAATCGGAATCACCAGAAAAAACAGCGCCGGCGTCAGCCAGTACCATAATCCTCCGCCCATCCAGTGACCAATCAGCGGCGTGAGCCCAAAAGCCAATACCGGCACATTGCCCACCCGGGCCACCACGCTCAAGTCACTCCACTTATAATTCGCTACTGTCGCTTCCATAACCCTCTCCCGGCCAATGAAGCTGCTATTAGATACCCAAGGTCGGTCAACCACAAGCGGAGACTCGATAACCCCCTGTTGCAAGCCTTCAGCAAACCAACAAGCCCATACAGAATCCTTTGAAAAGCTTGATATCCTGGCGTTGTTGGAATGCTAAGCAGGTCTCATCAGTTTACGGATACGAAACCTATCTGGGTGTAATGCGCTGATCAGACCAGCCGGCAGTGGCGCAACATCACCAGCCAGATGAGCTGCGATCAGCTCTGCCGATAAGGGCGCGGAAACCAGACCTCGTGAGCCATGGCCAATATTTAAATAGAGATTTGGAATGGTGCTCGCCAGCGGATAGCGATGATTAGGCCGACCATGGTGGAGCTGTTGATAGCGCTGCTCGACAACCCCGGCAGCCGAAAGTGGCCCAACCAATGGCAAGTGATCCGGGGTGCTGGAGCGCCAGCTGACCCGGCCTTTGAGTTGCTGCTGGTTTGGCCGGTCAAACAGCCCTGGAAACTGATTATCCACCCGAATTAAGAGGTCACCATGTTCTGCCGGGCTAACCGTCAACTCGCCCTGCTCGCTACCATCATCACGGCCAAAGCTCGCACCAACCAGATGATATCCGTTGAGCGCAGGTAGCAGGTATCGCCCAAAGCTGACTATTTTTGACACCGGCTCAGAACCAGATGAAACCGGTAGCAGAGCGACCTGACCGCTCACCGGGGTAGTCGCCAATTCAACGGTCGGCAGCAGTCGCTGGGCATCATTTGCGTTGGCCAACACCAAGGTATTGGCCTCTATCAGCTGCCCGCCATTGGCATCAAATAGCTGCCATAGTCCCTCCTGCTGACTAACAGTCTCAACCCGCTGACCAAATTTAACCGTGAGGTTTGGCCCTGCCGCCTCAACCAGCGCCTGACACCATTTGGACGGCTCCACATAACCCGCCAGGGGTAGTAAGAGTCCATTGCAACTGACATTAACGCCCGCTTCCTCAGAAGCTTTGTCGGCATCAACATCAACAACCAGCTGATCAGGAAACCAACCGGACTCGATGATCCTTTGATGGCGTTGCTGAGTGCGGCTATCCGTGGCTAGTCGAAGTTGGCCGGATTGATGAAACCAGTCTGGGTAGACCCCTGGTTGGCTGCGATTAAGCCCCCTTAAATTGGCCAATACCCACTCAAAGGCAGCCACTGAAAACTGGCTTGTCAGGCTATGATCGGCACTGATAAAGGGTGAAATCACCCCCGCAGGGTTACCACTGGCCTGCATCGCCAAGTTCTGGCCCTGCTCAATCAGGGTCACCTGAAAGCCCCGACGCGACAACGCGTAAGCGGAACTACAACCAGCAATGCCCCCGCCAACTATCACCACCGTTCGATTGCCCGCCGCTGCTGACGGTGGCTGCCAGCGATACCACGGCGACTTCTGCTGCGGATCGGGTTTGGCTTTCAGTTGCCCGACGAGCATTTGTGCCTTGTTGCCAAACCCAGCCACTTTTGACCAGTCGAAGCCGGCCGCTGTTAACTCTCTGCGCACCGCGCCAGCAACACTAAAGGTAGAAAAGCTGCCCCCCACCCTGGTCAACCGAGCCACATTACTCAGGGTTTGCTGATCCCATAGCTGGGGATTAATTCGAGGTGAAAAGCCGTCGAGAAACCAGCAATCTAGCTGGGCATCATTGTCCGCTAGCTGCTGTTTGGCGTCGCCCCAGAGCAGGGTTAACACAACTCGGCCATCCTCAAAGCAGAGCCGGTGACTGCCAGGCAGCATCAAGGGATATTGCTCAATCATCTGCTGACTCAGGGAGCCAAGTTCCGGCCACCCAACGTAGAGCTCCGAAAGGCTCTCGATATCAATCGGATGTTTTTCAACTGCCAGGTAATTGAGTCGTGCCGTCGCCGGGGCGTGTTCCTGCCAGGCCTGCCAGGTCAATAAAAAATTTAAGCCGGTGCCAAAACCGAGCTCACCGATACCAAATCGGCTACAGGCAGCAAAACGTTCTGGCAGCCGATTACCGTGCAGATAGAGGTGGCGAGATTCCTCGATGGCATTATTGGCGCCGAAATAATGATCGTCGTAGATCGTCGATTGCAGCCTGCCCTGTTCAAACTCAGGTCTAACCGACCTAATTGGCCTAATCGCTTCGATGGATTAGCACCCCTTCAAGCCAAAATTTCAAGACAACCGGCGTCACTTTGGCAGCCGAATACGCCCCTCGGATACCAAGGTCGCACTGCCTCCAATACGCATTTGGAGATGTTCTTTACCCTGATTGTCTATTTCAACCTGCAGCAGGCTACGCCGGGTATCCTGACTACCGCGCTCAACCATTAACGGATAGGTGCCTCGGCGAATATGCGCATGGTCGCAAAGCCAGGCTGCCAAAGCGGGAATGGCTGCCCCCACCGGCGGATCTTCGTTAACCCCAATCGAGGGGCCCAATAGACGGGCATGAAAATTTGCCGCTGGGTCTTGTGCATGGTTTGCGACCAGTAATATCTCCTGAGCCAACATCGATGGTGCGGTCGAATGACTCCAGCTTTGGAAATCAAACCTGGCCCGTTTAACCGCTTGATGATCTTTCAACGCTAACACCAGATAAGGCTGGGGTGCGGCGACCAATAATGGACGAAATTCCTGCACGCCGTCGAGTTCATCGACATCTAAGCTTAATATCGACGCCAGCTCTGACCTTGATGGCACAAACCGATCCACTCGCGGGATGACGGTTAATCGGTATTGGGCACGGCTGACGACGCCATTTTCGATCACCACACTGAGTTCGGTTGTCTCACCGCCAGCACAAACCTCAAGGTCATGAATGCCGTCCTGCAGCGATAATTCACCCGCAAAGACCACCACATGGGCTGCCGCAATCAATGGATGACCAATCACCGTTACCTCTTCGCGAGGGCTGAAAGCCCTCAGCTGCAGGCGTTGATTATTTTCTATCGAGGTTACAAAAACGGTCTCAGACAAATTGAACTCAGCCGCCAACACTTGCATTTGCTGGCCACTCAGTGCCGCTGCTGCTGGTACCACTGCTATTTGAGCACCCTGAAACGGCTCGTTACTGAAAGCATCTGCGGTGTAAAACTGGATATCCATAGTGGTTCCTAATTCCGATGAAGTATTTTGTTACCTGAGGCATCAGCCTGAAAAACGCGCTTAATTGATCAAATTCCAAACAACCGTCCGTGTTGGCCCCAATCCTAACCCTATGATTCGGCGCTGCCGCCCGATTGTTGTTCGGCTCTACTCTGAAACCACTCCAGCTGATCTTTAAGGCCAACAACCTGACCGATAATAATAAGCGTTGGCGCCCTTACATGGTACTGATCCAACTCAGCAGAAAGCGTTGCTAATGTGCCGGTAAACACCCGCTGGCTGGCCAGGGTGCCGGATTCAATTAGCGCAATCGGGGTCTGTGGGTCTTTACCGTGTGCAATCAATTCACGGCAGATCACCGGTAACCCAATCAATCCCATATAGATCACCAGGGTGGCGTCTAAATGGGCCAATGGTTGCCAGTCAAGATTGACCGAATTATCTTTTAAATGACCGGTGACAAAGACCACCATCTGAGTGTGATCGCGATGGGTCAGCGGGATACCCGCATAGGCGGCACAACCACTAGCGGCTGTGATGCCTGGCACAACCTGAAATGGGATTTTCTCAGCCGCCAAGGTTGCGATTTCCTCGCCACCTCGGCCGAAGATAAAAGGATCTCCGCCTTTTAAGCGCACCACAATTTTTCCCGCCTGCGCCTGCTCTAATAACAGTTGATTAATCTGCGGCTGCGGCACGCTATGTTCAGAACGCTGTTTGCCAACGTAAATTTTCTCGGCATCTTTGCGGATCAGTTCGATAATTTGTGGCGATACCAGCCGATCATAAACCACCAGGTCGGCCTGTTGTAACAGCCGTAAAGCTCTAAAAGTCAGTAAATCTGGATCTCCTGGCCCCGCACCCACCAAGTAAACCGCCCCGGTGGAAAATGCCGATGGATCTTCAATACGTTTCTGCAACAGGGCTTCTGACTGATCAACCTGGCCGGCAAGGGCTAACTCAGCAACCGGGCCCTGTAACACATCGGACCAAAACCGATTGCGCTGCTGCAGAGTCGGCAATTTTTGTTTCACCCGATTGCGATAGCCACCTACAAGTTGGGCTAACCGGCCCCAGGCCGAGGGTACAAAACTCTCGATTCGAGCTTTCAATAGCCGGGTTAAAACCGGTGCTTTGCCACCGGAGCTGACCGCCACCACAACCGGTGAGCGATCAACCACAGCCGGGGTAATAAACGTGGACAGGTCCGGCTGGTCAACCACATTCACCGGCAACCGCGCCTGGGCAGCCAGCGCTGACACCTGCTGGTTGACCCGCTCATCGTCGGTGGCGGCAATCACCAGCACGACACCATCCAGATCCGTTGGTTGAAAGTTTCGAGACAACAACTCGCCCTGCTTTTGAACCACCAGAGTCTGCAGATCAACCGAAATTTCTGGGGCCACCAAACGAATGGAGGCGCCACTGCGCAACAGCGCCTCGGTCTTGCGCCGGGCGACTGCTCCGCCACCGACCACCAGACAAGTCTGGCCGCGCACGTTCATAAAAATAGGGAAATAATCCATACCTGATCTCAACCTGCTACCGAACTACTGATTCCAAAAACAGCGATAACCCGCCACTGTACGACCCCGGTCACCAGCAGCAGCGCAATCAAATTGAGCCACAGACCAGCTTTGGACATCTGTGCAATGGTAATCCGCCCGCTGCCAAACACGATTGCATTAGGCGGGGTTGCAACTGGCAGCATAAACGCACAACTGGCGGCCACGGTCGCCGGTGCCGCTAGTAACATCGGGTGATAACCCGCCGCCACCGCCAGCGCAGCGATAACCGGTAACAAAATGGCGGTTGTGGCCATATTGCTGCTGAGCTCGGTTAATGCCACCACCACCCCAACCACTGCCAGGGTTAGTAAAGGTAACGACCAACCCCCAATCGACTGCAGTTGCTGACCAAACCAACCAGAGAGGCCGCTGCTACTGACCGCAGCAGCCAGACTTAAACCACCACCAAACAGTACCAACACCCCCCAGGGCAATTCTTTAAGATCGTCCCAGCCAAGCACGAACTGACCCTGTCGCCAGTTCAACGGCAACATAAACAAAAGTAATGCAGCGGCGATAGCAATTCCCGCGTCGGTTAGCAGTAATTCGGGCCAGGCAGTGATAATCCAGCCACGGCTAAGCCACATCAGCGCTGCACCAACAAACACTATTGCCACCAGTTTCTCTGCCCGACTCATGCTCTTGAGCTGATCAAGTTCATCACGAATATAGTCCTGCTCACCCATACCACCGCTCACCCGAGGTGGATAAACCCAGTGGGTTAACACCCACCAGGTGGCAATCAACATCAACACAGAAACCGGTAAAGCAACCTGCATCCACTGCATGAAGCCTATTTCTAGCCCGTAAGTTTCGAGCATAAAGGCGGCGATAAACCCGTTAGGGGCTGTCCCAATTAGAGTTGCCACCCCGCCAAGGGTTGCCCCATAAGCAATGCCAAGTAACAGACAGAGACCAAAATTCCTTAGCGCTACCCCTTCAATACCACGCTGCTGCTGGTAATCAATCAGTGCAACCCCAATGGGCAGTAACATCATGGTGGTGGCCGTATTCATCATCCACATGCTTAAAAATGCCGATGCCAACATCACCCCGGCAACCAGCATGACATCGCTATGACCGGTTCGATAAACGATCTGTAGTGCAATCCGCCGGTGCAGCTGGTGACGTTGCATGGCAATGCCAATAATGAACCCTCCCATGAACAACATCACCAGAGGATGGGCATAGGGCGCAGTAGCGACTTTAATGGGCGAAATGCCTAACAGCGGAATCAGCACAATCGGTAACAGTGCGGTTGCAGCAATCGGTAATGCCTCGGTCAGCCACCAGCAGGCCATCCACCAGGCAAGCCCGAGGGTATGCAAGGCAGCGGTAGGCATGGCAGCTGCTTCGCTGCCCCAGAAGATGTCGCTAAAGATAATCAGTGCAGCACCCAGGGGGCCGGCAATAAAGCCGGTTTTTTTAGCCCAACCATAGGGCCCTCCCTGATTAACCTGAGCTGCAGTCTGACTAGTCATTATGTTTCCAGGTTTGCTTTTTAATGGTGAAATTCCACGCTTTGTTGTATTTTTGAGGTCGTCATTTTAGATCAGGTTAACGCCCAGGCGGAGACAGATTTCTGATCAAGGCGGTGAGCTATTCCTATTATAAGATAGCAATATCGCAGAGAGAAAAATCTTGGCGACTGGTTTTCGATTTCAGCCATTAAATGAGGGGAACGCAATGGATCTACAACTTACCCAGAAGGTTGTACTGGTCACCGGTGGCACCAAGGGGATTGGTTTTGCTGCCGCAACCACTTTCGCTGAGGAAGGTGTTCAACTGATTATCACTGCAAGCACCGAACAGTCGCTGCAACTAGCTGTGAGTAAAATCGAAGCCAGCACAGGTGTAACGGCAGACGCCTATTGTTGCGATGTCACCAGTGATGCGGACGTGGCCAACCTGGCGGACACACTCATCACTAAGTACGGACGCATTGATGTGCTGGTTAACAACGCCGCTGGCAAGGTACCCGTTGGCGATTTCCTTAACATTGATAGCCAGGCATGGCTTGAAGGCTGGAATCAGAAACTGCAGTGCTACGTGCGGATGGTCCAGGCGATCTTTCCAGTCATGCAGAAACGGGGGGGTGGGCGCATCGTCAATGTGGTGGGTACGGCAGCCAGAAACCCCAAAGCCTCTTACATGGCCGTCGGCATGAGTAATGCTGCACTGATTAATTTCAACAAGAGTCTTGCTGAGCGTGGTGCAAAAGACAACATCCTCGTGGTCGGGGTGTCTCCGTCGGGCGTTCGTACCGAACGTTGGGAACGTTTAACCCAGGGCCGCGCAGACGGCGAAGGTAAAACCAAGCAGCAGTTGCAGGCCGAGATAGACGCCGCATTGCCACTGGGGCGCATGGCTAACCCTGAAGAAATCGGCGATGTCATCTGTTTTCTAGCATCTCCAAGAGCCTCCTATATTTCTGGCTCTATTGTCACCGTCGACGGCAATTCAACCGACGGTGTCTTTAACTAGCCGGGCTAGTTAAAGACGGAGATTGGTCATTAGGCTATCTCACAAAAAGCCGCGCTCTATGAGCGCAATTTTTTGATCACCTGAACCAATACCACTAGCAAGCTGCCCAGCACCAGGCCAGCGATAAGATTGGCGGCCAAACCGGGAAGTGCTATCAAACCATGGTGAATCGCTGCAATGTTATGAACATATAGCCCGCCCCCAACCAGCAGCATCGCCACTGTGCCAACCACGCCTAGTAAACGAATTAGCGGAGGCAGCATATCAACTAACGCCTGCCCAACTTGAGCCAAGCAGGTTGATAGCACCC
>JAHRWJ010000325.1 GCA_019090185.1 Immundisolibacteraceae bacterium | reverse complement strand
TTTGGGAATTCTGATTGAGTTAAGGAGAGGATCTTATGAAGATAGATATATTTACCCATTTGTTGCCACAGAGCTTTCTTGAAGATTTTATGTCTGCGGTTGGCCCCGACTTTTATTTGCGTGATTTACCCAAGCAGATTCCTGAGCTGGTGGACATCCCCACTCGAATTGCGCTGATGGATGAACTTGGCATCGACAAGCAGGTAATTACCTTGCCAACGCCGCCGATTGAAGAGGTGATCACCGATCCGGTCGCTGCTCATCGGCTGGCTCAAAAAGCCAATGATGCGATGGCCGAAGTGGGTGCGGCATCGAATGGCCGTTTCCTACCAGTTGGCACCATCGCCATGAATAATATGGAACAGGCTGCTGCGGAGGCGGAGCGTTGCGTCAAAGAATTGGGCCTGAAAGGGGTGCTGATTTACACCAATGCGGCCGGTTCGGCGATTGATGCGGATAAGTTTCTGCCGTTTTATGAAGCCATGGAAGCGATGGATGCGCCGATCTGGTTGCATCCTGCGCGCACGCCGATGCGGGCAGATTATCTGGATGAGGACGTATCGCAATACGCTATCTGGCAGATTTTTGGCTGGCCCTATGAGACCAGCATGGCGATGACTCGATTGATTTTTAAGGGTGTCATGGACCGGGTTCCCGAAATTAAGTTCATCACCCACCATGCGGGTGCGATGATCCCGGCGTTTGATAAACGCATAGAGTTGGTTTATCCGCTGTTTGATCACATGGGAAATCTGGGCGATACCTATAAAAACCTGAAAAAACCGATTCTGGATTACTACCGGATGTTCTACAACGATACCGCGCTGATGGGTTCGATTGGTGGTATGGCTGCAGCCTATGCGTTTTTTGGTGCAGAAAAACTGCTGTTTGGCACCGATACCCCGTTTGACACGGTCGGTGGTCGGATTTTCAATGAAGAGGCGATTGCCAGTATTGAATCGCTGGCGATTCCGCCCGCAGAACGTGAAAAAATCTATTCTGGCAATGCCATTAAGATGCTTGGGCTGGAATAGCCAGGTTGGTTTTAGTCGGTAGACAGAAATTGCGATTCAAGGTTTGCCGTCTGCGGAACTGAATCGAGATTTTTGAATCTATAGTGAGCCCTAAAAGGGGACGCCGTGGCGTCCCCTTTTAGGGTGTAACAGTTTAAAATGGGCGGCTTTTGTTTGGTTCCTGCTAGTTTTTGGCAGCCAGTGCCTCTCTTCCTCCATTTACTTCAAGATTTTATTTCATGGTTCCTACCGACAGAATTCGTAACTTTTCCATCATTGCTCATATTGATCACGGTAAATCGACCTTGGCGGATCGGTTTATTGAAACCTGTGCCGGTTTAAGCAAGCGGGAAATGAGCGCTCAGGTGCTTGACTCGATGGAGTTGGAACAGGAGCGAGGCATCACCATCAAGGCCCAGGCGGTCTCCTTGAATTTTAAGGCTGATGATGGCCAGACCTACCTGCTGAATTTTATTGACACCCCCGGGCATGTTGATTTTGCCTATGAGGTGTCACGTTCGCTGGCCGCCTGTGAAGGTGCCCTGTTAGTTGTGGATGCTGCTCAGGGTGTTGAAGCACAGAGTGTCGCTAACTGTTATACCGCGGTGGAGCAGGGTCTTGAGGTGTTGCCCGTCCTTAACAAAATTGACTTGCCGACTGCTGACCCTGAGAAGGTGATCAACGAAATAGAAGAAATTATCGGTATTCCGGCCGATCATGCGCCGCAGGTGAGTGCTAAAACCGGCCTGGGTGTGGTTGAGCTGCTTTATGAATTGGTAAGAATCATCCCGCCACCGTCCGGCAAGGCTGACGCACCGCTACAGGCGCTGATTATCGACTCCTGGTACGACAACTATTTGGGCGTGGTTTCGCTGGTGCGGGTTGTGCAGGGCGAAGTAAAGAAACATCAGCGTATTCAGATCATGTCGACCGGGCGCAATTTTCAGGTCGAGCGGCTGACTATTCATACTCCCAATGAGGTTGAACTTGATCACCTTCGTGTGGGCGAAGTCGGCGTGCTGGTCGCCGGAGTTAAGGAGATTGATGCGGCTCCAGTGGGCGATACCATCACCTGCCAGAACAAAACCGCTGAACAGCCGCTGCCGGGTTTTGAAACTGCGCAATCCCAAGTCTTTGCCGGGTTATTTCCAGTCGATTCTAAAAGCTATGAAGGGTTAAGAGAGGCGCTGGATAAACTCTGTCTCAATGATGCTTCGCTGCACTACGAACCGGAAACTTCACAGGCTTTAGGGTTTGGTTTTCGTTGCGGTTTTCTGGGTATGTTGCATATGGAGATCATCCAGGAGCGGCTTGAAAGGGAATACGACCTGGAGCTGATAACCACCGCGCCAACGGTTAAATATCAGGTGCTAACCAAGCGCGGTGACCTGGTTGAAATTGATAACCCTGCCAACCTGCCCGATCCCAGCAAGATCGATGAAATTCGCGAACCGATACTGTCGTTAAATATCTTTGTTCCGCAGGCCTACCTGGGTGGGGTGCTCGGACTCTGTGAAGAGAAGCGCGGTGTGCAGAAAAACATGCAGTACCTGGGTGGCCAGGTAACCCTCACTTATGAAGTACCGATGAGTGAAGTTGTCACCGATTTTTTTGACCGGATGAAATCCGTGAGTCGTGGGTATGCCTCATTTGATTATAGTTTTGATCGATTTCAGCAGGCTCCATTGGTCCGTCTGGATGTTCTGGTCAATAGAGAGCAGGTCGACTCATTGTCGATCATTGTTCATCGTGATCAATCCGCCGGGCGTGGTCGTGAACTGGTGTCGAAGATGAAAGAGCTGATTCCACGACAGATGTTTGAGGTACCAATACAGGCCAGTATCGGTTCCAAAATAGTCGCTCGTGAGTCGGTCAAGGCGATGCGCAAAAATGTCACGGCGAAATGTTACGGCGGTGATATTAGTCGTAAACGTAAACTGTTAGAAAAACAAAAAGAAGGAAAAAAACGGATGAAAATGGTGGGTTCGGTACAGATTCCACAGGAGGCCTTTATGGCCGTATTGCAGATTGGCAAGGAATCATGAGTTTCGATTTTGCCACCGCGCTGTTTGTCGCAGCGCTAGTGACCGGTTTCATCTGGGGTCTGGATCGACTGGTGTGGGCCCGTCGGCGTATTGCCGAAGGCGATAGCGCTGAGCCGCTGTTGGTCGAATATAGTCGATCATTTTTTCCGGTGATTGCCATCGTGTTGGTGTTGCGATCCTTTGTGGCTGAACCGTTTCGAATTCCTTCTGGGTCGATGTTACCGACCCTGTTTGTGGGTGATTTTATTCTGGTGAATAAATTTGCTTACGGACTGCGGTTACCGGTGATCGAAAAGAAGATCTATGAAATTGGTGACCCGCAGCGCGGCGATGTGGTGGTGTTCAGGTATCCGCCAAACCCGTCGATCGATTACATCAAGCGGGTGGTCGGGTTACCCGGAGACAAAATCGCTTATCGTCAAAAACGGTTGTTTATCAACGGTAAAAAAGTTGATGTTAGCCCACTGGTAGGTGGTGAACATGTAGCGATCGACAAACGCCAATTTGAAGAACAGCTCGGTGATGCTCTGCACCAAATTCAGATCACCCTGTCTAGGCCGTCACTTGATGGTGAGTTGATCGTGCCACCGGGCCATTACTTTGTGATGGGCGATAACCGGGATAACAGTGCGGATAGCCGGGTTTGGGGCTTTGTGCCAGACCAGAATTTGCTCGGTAAAGCCACTTTTATCTGGATGAGCCTGGATTTTGGCGAGATGAATTTTTATCCTGAGCGGGTCGGCACCTTTATTGATTAGTTTTTGTAGCGACTGAAATCCTTTGCTTGCAATTTGAGTACAATTTATCGGCGGTGGAGCGTGGTTTGGGTGTCAGGCCCAATGTTGACGCCGAATCTTTGTTCCTATTTTTCTGAGAGGCTAAATACAGAATGAATAATCATAAACAACATGGCATAACCGTGGCTAGCATCCTCATTATTCTGGTGGTGCTGGGGTTTTTCTTCTTGAGTTTTTTAAAACTGTTTCCAGCCTATAACGAATTTTTTAGTGTCCAGAGCACCATGAAAGGGCTGGCAACGGAAGAAAAGATTTCTACCATGACACGCAAGCAGATGTGGAATGCGCTCTACAACCGATTTGATATCAATGGAATTAGTACGCCAGCCTATGATGATCTGTACGTTGAGTACAACAGAGAAACCAAGATGCGAGAAATCTCGATTTATTATGAGTATAGAGTGCCGATGTTCGGCAATATTGATGCCATCATGACCTTCGATGCCCCGATAGAAGTGCCTGGGAATTGAATCGAGGCAATCAACATTTACAACAGGTCCTCGGTTATCAATTTGATGACCTGGAGTTGCTAGAACAGGCATTTACACACCGAAGTTTTAGTAAAAACCATAATGAACGGCTTGAGTATCTGGGCGATGCCTTGCTCAGCGCCATTATTGCAGCCCAACTGTTTGAGCAGTTTCCTGAAGGTCGGGAGGGTTCGTTAACCCGGTTACGAGCGCGATTGGTTAAAAAGGAAACGCTCGCGGAAGTCGCTATAGAAATGGAATTCGGACCCTATTTGAAGCTTGGTGGTGGAGAGCTTAAAAGTGGTGGGCAACAGCGGTTATCCATTTTGGCGGACACGCTGGAAGCAGTGATCTGTGCAATCTATCTGGACAGTGACTTTGAACGTTGTCGTCGGGTGGTGCTGGTCTGGTACGACAGCCGGTTAAAATCGTTGACGATGGCCGCCGATCAGCGCGATGCCAAATCTCAGCTGCAGGAGTTCCTGCAGTCGCGGCGTCGGCCGCTGCCGGTTTATCGGTTGATCGATTCGCCGGTGGCGAAAAAATCTGTTTCTAGCGATGAGGAAAGTAAATTTTATGTTGCCTGTCAGGTCGATGGCTTACTCAATGAGATCACGGCGGAAGGTTTTAGCCGTCGCGCAGCCGAACAGGCCGCAGCCTCTTTAGCGTTGGAGCAAATTAATGTCAGTAGCTGAAGTTACCCGGTGTGGTTATGTGGCGATTCTTGGCCGTCCAAATGTGGGTAAATCAACCCTGCTAAATAGGATTTTGGGCCAAAAAATCAGCATTACCTCCCGAAAACCGCAGACCACTCGCCATCGAATCCTGGGAGTGCACACGACCGCTACGACTCAGAGCCTGTTCGTCGATACGCCGGGCATTCATTTTGGGTCCAAACGGGTGCTCAACCGCTATATGAATCGGGCCGCTCTGGATACTTTAGCGGATGTGGATTTGTTAATTTTCATGGTTCAGGGCACCCGACTGACCGAAGCTGATCTTGCGGTGCTAAAACTAGTGCAGCAGAGCGATACACCAGCGATCGCGGTGGTCAATAAAACCGATATCGTTGCCGATAAAACCCAGTTATTACCGGTGATGCAGCAGTTAGCTCAGGCAAAGGATTTTATTGAAGTGATTCCCGTGTCTGCCCAAAGTGGGGATCAGGTAGAGGCATTGTTAACGGTCGTTGAAGCGCAATTACCACTCGCACCAGCCTTGTTTGAAGATGATCAGATAACGGATCGTAGTTTACGGTTTCTCTGTGCTGAAATTGTTCGCGAAAAATTGATGCGTCAGCTCGGAGATGAAATCCCCTATGGTTGCACGGTGGAAGTCGAGCGGTTTGAAACCACCGAGGAGAAGGGGCGGCAACGGGCCGAAATTGATGCGCTAATTTGGGTGGAAAAAGATGCTCATAAGGCCATCGTGATTGGTAAAGGTGGCAGTCGATTAAAGAAAATTGGCAGCGATGCCCGGCAGGATCTGATTACCCTGATTGATAGCCCAGTTCACCTGCAGTGCTGGGTAAAGGTTAAAAGTGGCTGGACCAGTAATGAGGCTGCGGTTCGAAATATGGAATATGCTGACGAAACATTTGGTTTGAAAAAGGACGATGGCTCAATCGAAGATTGAGGGGCAACCGGCTTATCTGCTCCATAGCCGCCCCTACCGCGATACAAGTGCGCTGCTAGAACTTTGGACGCTGGAGTTTGGCCGCGTGGGTCTGGTGGCCAGGGGCGCGCGTGGGGCCCGGTCGCCGTGGCGTGGGGCGCTTAACAGTTTTCAGCCGTTACAGGTCGCCTGGAGTGGTGGTGGCGACCTTAAGAGCCTGCGTGGTCTTGAACTAGATGGCATGGTCGAGGTTCCCACGGGCGAACCATTGGCGGCGGCTTATTATGTCAATGAGTTAATACTAAGGACCTGCCAACGCCTGGACGCTCACCCGAACCTCTATTTGAGTTACGTAACCATTATGACCGCATTAGCGGCTTCCGAGGCGGCAGAACCGGGCGTGGTTGAACGTGCACTAAGGGCTTTCGAGATAGATCTGCTGGCTGAGTTAGGCTATGGGGTGATCGTTGACGCTGATCAATCGGGTGCTACCGTGATCCCACAGGCAGATTACTGCTATGTTCAGCAGCAGGGGCCGGTAAGCTGGCAATCGATTGTGGCAGCCGGCGATGAAGGCAACTATTCGGGTATACCGGTGACAGGTGAGTTATTAATTAATTTGCATTCGGGACGATTGGACGATGATCAGCTGCCGGCCGCAAAACGGTTAATGCGGACATTATTACAGCCTCATTTAGGTGATAAACCTTTAGAGTCACGTCGTTTGTGGGCGGCAATTTCAAAAACAGGGAAAGTGGGTGAAACTGGGCATTAATATCGATCATATCGCTACCTTACGCCAGACGCGGGGCACCCATTATCCAGAGCCCCTGGTTGGCGCGCATCTGGCACTGGATGGCGGGGCAGATTTTATTACCGTCCATTTGCGCGAAGATCGTCGCCATATCCAGGAAGAGGACGTTGAGGCACTGCTAGCAGAGCTACCGGTGAAGCTCAACCTGGAGCTGGCGATCACTACCGAGATGGTTGATTACGCCTGTCGGGTAAAACCCGATGAATGTTGCCTGGTGCCGGAAAAACGTGAGGAGTTAACCACCGAGGGTGGGCTGGATGTGGTGGGGCAGCAGATAGGGGTTACCGAAGCGGTCAAGCGACTGACCGCTGCAGGCATTACCGTCTCACTGTTTATAGACCCCAGCCCTGATCAGGTTGCTGCGGCGGGTCAGACTGGCGCAACAGTAGTCGAGCTTCACACCGGTCAGTATGCGCTCCTGGCGGAGCAGCATGGGTTTGACGGTGAGCTTTCAGTGGCAACGGTTGCTGAACGCGAGAGGTTATTTGCGGCAGCGACCCAGGCTGCAGAACTTGGTTTAAAAGTTAACGCAGGCCACGGCTTGCACCGGCAAAACTTGCAACCACTGTTGTCGATGCCGGCACTGGATGAACTTAATATTGGTCATGCGGTTATCAGTCGAGCCGTGTTTATTGGTTTGCCAGCCGCGGTCGCAGAATTGCGTCAATTGATTGATAAGCCGGCCAATGGCTAAGCGGTCCTAATTGATCAACCTC
>JAHRWJ010000045.1 GCA_019090185.1 Immundisolibacteraceae bacterium | reverse complement strand
CAATTTCATAAGCCAGCTCGGGACGCTGCTGAACCATCTGCTGATAATAGTCGTTACAGCCGGCAACGCCGGACACCACCGCTATCAGCGGACAGATTGGCAAACCCCAATCCCCAAGCTGCTGGAGCACCTGACCATGATGATCCGCCAGCCGGCCGGAATGTTCTCCCCAGCCGTAGCAGAACAGGGTTAACGGCCTAGCCGCGGTTACCTGTGGATCGAGCTGTCGCAAACTACCGGCTGCCGCATTACGAGGATTAGCAAACAGCTTTTCGCCCTGCGCTTGCTGACGGGCATTGAGTCCGGCAAAGGCGGCGCGGGCCATAAACACCTCACCACGCACCTCAAGTAGCCCGGGCCAACCGTCACCGAGTAGTTTTAACGGTATCGCACGAATAGTGCGAATATTGGTGGTGACGTTTTCACCGGTGGTGCCATCACCCCGGGTGGCCGCACTCACCAATTCACCCTGCTCATAGCGCAGACTAATTGCCAGGCCATCCAGCTTGGGCTCGGCAAGATACTCAATCAACTCGGAACTGCCGCCCAGATCATCTTCCAGCCCAATCAGACCCGATAGACGGCGGTCAAAATCGACCACCTCGTCATCAGCGAAGGCATTACTCAACGACAGCATCGGCAGCGCATGCCGAACCTTCTGAAAACCATCGCGAGGGGTTGCCCCGACCCGCTGGGTTGGCGACAACGCAGTTAACAGCTCGGGATGCGCCGCTTCAAGCAGCTCAAGTTGCCGAAACAACCGATCATATTCAGCATCAGGTAGAAGCGGATCATCATCGAGGTGATAGGCGCGGTTAAGGGTTTCGATCTGCTCACGCAGCTGGGTTATCTGGGTTTCGGCGGTCAGTTTAGAGGTCGGTTCGGTCATATCTCGAAAAATTCAGAATAGGGAGCAGAAACTCCAACAAAGATTGGCAGCTGCAAAAACGGCTATTACAACAAAATTGGGCCTTTAGAGATAATTGAAATGCCCTAACCGTTCATCGAATCAGGCGCCGACCATCTCCGCGGCGGCTTCCAGGTCTACCGACACCAGCCGGGAGACACCGGGCTCGCCCATGGTGACACCTGACAATTGCTGGGCCAGCTCCATGGTCGCCTTATTGTGTGTCACAAAAATAAATTGCACCTGATCCGACATCTTCCGAACCATGGCACAGAACCGATCCACATTGGCATCATCCAGGGGCGCATCGACTTCATCGAGCACACAAAATGGCGCTGGATTTAACTGAAAAATCGCAAACACCATGGCAATCGCGGTAAGGGCTTTTTCACCCCCTGACAAGAGCTGAATTGAGCTGTTTCGTTTACCCGGTGGCTGAGCAGTAATCGATACCCCAGCACTCAACAGGTCATCACCGACCAGCTCCAGATTGGCGTTCCCGCCGCCAAAAAGCTGCGGAAACAACGATTGTAAACCGCCATTGACCTTATCAAAGGTGGCTCGAAAACGACCCCGGGTTTCCCGGTCTATCCGAGCAATAGCCGCAGCCATGGTCTCCAGGGCTGCATCAAGGTCGGCCTGTTGGTCGTCCAGATAACCCTTACGCTCAGCCACCTGGCGATGCTCATCAATCGCGGCCAGGTTAATCGGCCCCAGCTGGCTAATTCTTTTTTCACTACGCTGCAGGTCGGCCTCAAGCTGCTGTTTATCCCAGTCGTCCTCCATCTCCGGTAGCAAGGTCAGCAGGTCAAAACCTTCTTTGCTGGCCTGTTCATTGAGGGTGGTTTCTCGCACCCGCAGCTCCTGCTCTTTGAGTCTAATCGCCTCCAGCTGCTGACCCGATTGCTGAATTTTAAGTTGACTGGTCTGACAGACCTGGTCCTCGGCTCTAAGTTGCTGATCAACAGATTCAACCTGCTCTCTGGCCCTTTGTAACGCTTCCGTTACCTGTTCGCGCTCAACCAATCCCTGTTGCAACCGCTCCTCGTGCGCGGCAATGGGCTCGCCACCGCTTTCAATTTGGGCCTTAATTTCCGCTAGCCGTGAATTAACCCCGACCAGCTGTTCTGCCCAGCGACGGTCACCGCGCTGCAGCTGTTCCAGTTCGAGGCGACAGCGCTGATCCTGGAGTTCCAGTTGTCGCAAACCATCTGAATGGTTGCTAAACAGGGTTTTTGCCTCTGCCACCACCATCTCTGCCTGCTCGCGCTGTAACTCCAACGGTTCCAGTTCAACACCAAAACGCTGCAGATCAGCTTGGGCTGTTTTAATAGTCTCAGCAGTGAGTTCAACATCCTCACTCTCCTGCTGCTGCTGGGTTTGTAGGTGATCGAGTTCGGCCGCCACCCGCAGTCGGTCGGCCTGGTTACGTTCCTGTTGCCCCTTTTGCGAACCCAGATCAGCTTGCAATCCGATTTTCACTGCCGCTAGCTGCTGATGTTCAGTCTGTAACCGCTGCAATTCTTCAGCACTGGCGTCATGTTGATGCTCAGCCTCTTCCAAAGCCGACCGGGTCAACTCAATTACCTGGTCCTGTCTGGCAATTTCACTGACAAGTTCAGTCTGACGATAACCGCGCTGCAACAGACTTTCGTCGGTCGCCCCACCGGGAAACTCGACCCAGTTAGCCCCAATCAATACCCCTGCCGGGTCAACCAATAACTGCCCGGGTTCGAGTTGATGACGGCAGGCGAGCCCAAGTTCAAATGACTCTGCGGTAAACGCCCCAGCAAACAAGTGCGCGAGTCCTATGTCGGTTTTAACCTTGTTACCCAGGGCCGACACCCTGCCATCGCGTTCAATCGGCGTCGTCTCCGCGCCACCAGCAATTTCAAACTGACCCAGCTGCCCTGCTTCAACCAAAGTTACCCCAGGAACCTGGTCAATCTCAATTTGATTGGTCTGGATTTGATTGCTCTGGATTTGATTGCTCTGGATTTGACCAATCTGATCAAGGTTCGGTAGCAGCCTCGCCATTAACTTATCACCAAGGTAGCGCTCTACAGCAATTTCCCAACCAGACTCAACCTGGATGTGATCGAGGACTTTGGCCGCCTCGGCCAACCCCTGTAACTGTAGCCACGCTTGTTGATCACCCCCGCCTAACTCAGCACTATCCTGCAGAGCTTGCAACGAGGCCTGCTGGCCCCGTAAAACCTGTAGCCGGGTGCGTTGCTGGTCGAGCTCGCCAAGCAGCGCTTTCTGCTTTTCAACACGCTCCAATTTGCCCCGCTGCAAATTAGCCAGCGCCGCAGCCAACGTTGCCAGTTGCTGATCACTGGCACCAATGTCGGCGTTCAGTTTGGTGATTGAATCACCGAAGTTAGTAATCGAGAGTTCGGCCAAACGGCTCTCTAGCCGCTGCATAGAAGCTGCGTCGCGCTGGAGACGCTCTTCATTGGTTCGCAGCCGCCGTGATTCCTGATCAACACGACGCTCGGTATCCTGCTTATCTCGAACCAGTTGAGCCCGGGTTTCTGTTAGCTGTCGATGTTTATGCTGAGCGTTTTCGAGTTGCCGCTGAGACTGCTCAAGCTGCAATCTGGTTTTTTCTAACTGCGGAGCCAGGTCTGTTAATTTTTGATTAATAACACCGCAGCGCTGACCATCTTCATCGATATGGCCCTGCACCTCGGCCTGTTGCTGCTCCAACCGCCCCAATTCCTGATGCAACCGCTGCAGCGACTCTCGGGCACTGGTAAGGGCCTGCTCATAACGCGCAATCTGTGCACCGGCTTCGTAGTAATGCTCCTGTACCCTGGCCATCTCAACATGGGCTTGGCTCTGTTGTTCGCGTAACTGTTCGAGGCTGTGCTGCTGTGCGGTTAACCCGGCTCGTTCGGCTTCGAGCTGGGTTTCTGCTAATTCAAGTTTCTGCTTTTGCTGCGCCCGCTGAGCAGACAATGTCGCAAAATTGAGCGTAAATAACTTACCGGTCAGGCTGCGCTGCTCAGCTTTCAATTGACTGTAACGTTCAGCGGTCTGGGCCTGGCGTTTTAAAGTCACCAGCCGTTTTTCCAGTTCGAGCTGCAGATCGGCGACCCGCTCCATATT
>JAHRWJ010000044.1 GCA_019090185.1 Immundisolibacteraceae bacterium | reverse complement strand
TGGCAACAACCTGAGTTGGCAGGGGTTGCCGCACACGGTATTCGTAGGCTGGCGCGCCGTGATCCAGCTCACGCCAGTCAACTCTGGCAAACCCGTCAGCCCCATCTGCAGTTAAATCAAACCGATCGGTTGAAGACCCTCTCCCGGCTTGGTCTGGAACTAACCCTGGATGGCACGGCGACCGCCGGTGCTTTTCTGGATTCACTTCCACCCGCAGCGCTTGATGACACTCTGGCGCAATGGCGTATGCGCTGGGCGTTGGGTCAGGGGGATTGGGGTCAGTTGTTACGCTGGTATTCGCAGCTCGATGAGGAGCCCAGAAACTCCAGCCGCTGGCGTTATTGGCAGAGTCAGGCGCTGCAGGCAACCGGTCGCCAGACTGAGTCCGACGAGCTGCTAAATACGTTGGCTGGCGAACGCGATTATTATGGCTTTCTAGCTGCCGATCAGCTGAACTTGCCTTATGGCTTTCAGCAACAGCCGATTGAGGCCAGCGCAGGTCAGCTTGCCAGCTTAACGGCGCTACCGGCAGTAGCCCGTGTTATCGAGCTACGTCATTTTGGTCGCCAAACCGATGCCCGCCGTGAGTGGCGCGACTATATTAATAATCAGCCTGCAGCAGGTAAGGCGCTAGCCGCCAAACTAGCCCAGCAGTGGCAATGGCATCACATGGCGGCGTTAACCGCCGCCGCAGCAAAGTCCTGGCACGATCTCGACCTGAGGTTTCCGGTGGTTTATGAAGAGCTGATCGCCAAACAATCAGCGGTTCAGCAATTGCCGCCAGAGCTGGTGTTAGGGCTGGTGCGGCGTGAGAGTCTGTTTGATCCGGAGGCTCGTTCCGGGGTTGGTGCCCGTGGCCTGATGCAGCTGATGCCTGCTACCGCCCGTAAAGTCGCCCGCCATCGCCAGGAACGGCGATTTTCTACCGGTAAACTTTATCAACCAGATCTTAACCTGCGTTACGGAACTCACTATCTACGCCAGCTCATCGACCAGTATCAGGGTGACAAGGTACTTGCGCTGGCGGCCTATAACGGTGGCCCTAATAACGTTAAACGCTGGTTAAAAAGCCGGCCCACGGGCGCTGCCGCGCTTTGGGTCGAAATGATTACCTACGGCGAAACCCGTGAATATGTTCAGGCGGTGCTCAGTTATGCGATTATCTATCGTCAGCTCGCAGGTGAATCGCCAGTCAAGTTGGCTAAGCTGGCAGGGTCGATTAATCAGCCCGGGGTTGTCCCGCCAGCGGTCAGTGGGCCAATTAGGGTTAAAGCGGTTGATCAGTGTGGTTTTGTCGGCAGTCAGGTGGCGGTTAAATAGCCAGTAGCGGTTGATTGAGCCAATGGAGTAAGCGGACTGAATTTGACTAACAGAAGACCATAAGCCGTGTCGATAAACAGATAGCTAGGCCGGGGAGAGTGGGATGAAATTTGGATTGTTACATCTGTTTGAAAGTGCCGGGGATCGAGGCGAGCAGCAGATGCTCGATGAACAGATTGCATTGATGCAGGCCGCTGAGACCTATGGTTTTGATTCGGTCTGGACTGCCGAGCATCATTTCAGTGAATATGGTTTCTGTGCCTCACCAGCGCTAGCGCTGGCAGCGGTGGCAAAAACCACCAGCAAGGTTCGGCTCTGTAGCGGGGTGGTGGTATTGCCGTTTCATAATCCGATTCGGGTTGCCGAAGAATTCTCCATGCTCGACCTGCTCACCGATGGTCGGATTGAGTTAGGTGTTGGCCGCGGCTATCAACCGGCAGAATTTGAAGGTTACGGTGTCGACCAGACTCAAAGTACCGAAATGTTCGATGAGGCACTGGAAATTATTCTCAAAGCCTGGACCGAGGAAACCTTCAGCTACCAAGGCAAACATTTTCAGTATCAAAATGTGTCGATTCGGCCAAGACCGCTACAGCAGCCCCGCCCACCGATCTGGATGGCCGCCGTATCAGAGAGTAGTTTCGAGAAAGCCGGTCGTTATGGGCTCAATCTGCTTTGCTCACCCGTGCTCGGTGGCTCCCTCCTGGAATCTCAGCAGAGTATTGCTACCTACTGGGAAACCCTGGAGAAACACGGTCACGATCCAGAAACCCATGAAGTCGCCGCCCTCTGCGCCATGTACTGTGGCGAAACTACTGACCAGGCTCGTGAACAATTTGCCGAACCAGTAACCTGGTTTTTTCAAAACCTCGGTAAAGTCATTGCGCCCAAAGTTGGGCAGCCCGAAATTAAAGGTTACGAGGGTTACCAGAGCGTGCGTGACATGCTTACCACCATCGAGTGGGACCAGCTACTTGCCCATGGCGCGGTGCTCTGCGGTGACCCGGATTATATGGTCGAGCAGATGCAAACCTTGAAACAGAACTATGGCGTCAACCACGTTCTCGGCTGGACACGAGTCGGCGGTATTTCCGCTGACCTGGTGGCCAGCCACATGGAGCGTATGCAAAAAAGGGTAATGCCCCAGCTACGTTAGTAGGCAACAATAAGCTGGCTCGATAGTGAGCCGTTTAATCAATCTAATTAAAACGGCTCTCAATAGAAATGCAAAACAACAAAGGGGAACAAGCATGAGAACAATCACCGCAGTTGTCGCTGCTTTATCAATGCTGGTTAGTGGCCAGAGTATTGCTGTGACTGATGTCCAGACTCTGATAGAACAAGCTCAGCAGGGTGATCACCGTAGCGACAAAAACCGCGCCCGCGATGGCGCTCGCCACCCGCTGGAAGCCCTCAAATTCTTCGGTTGGCAACCAGAAATGACCGTAGTGGAGATCTCTCCGGGTACCGGCTGGTATACCGAATTGTTGGCACCGCTAACCCGTCCTAAAGGGGTCTATTACGGCGCTAATTTTGCGCTCACTGCGGATGATCTACCCAGTTACGGCAAGATGGTGCAGATGATCTATGTCGGCAAAATCGAAGCCCGCCCCGATGTTTATGATCATGCGGTAGTCACCGAACTTTCGGTGCCGCAGCGCACCACCATCGCACCGCCGGGATCGGCAGATATGGTGCTGACCTTTCGTAACCTGCATAACTGGGTCAAGGCCGGTGAAGCGGCAGAAATGGCGGCGGTTTTCTTTCGCACTTTGAAACCGGGTGGCGTGCTTGGGCTGGTCGATCACCGAGCTAAACCGGGCACCCCAGTAGAGCAGATGATCACCTCTGGCTATGTCACAGAGCAGCATGCGATTGAAGTGCTGACCGGGGCAGGGTTTGAGTTTGAGGCCAGCAGCGGGATCAATAACAACAGCTTAGATAGTACGGATCACCCCAATGGGGTCTGGAGCTTGCCGCCGAGTCTGCGCGGTTGTAAGAAGATTGAGGATGAGTTTGAGAAGGCCGCCTGTGAGGAGCCTTTTCTGGCCATTGGGGAGTCAGACCGGATGACGCTTAAGTTTAGGAAGCCGGGGTAGGTTGTACGATTTATAGCCGATTACTAGGCTCGTTTCGGAGATTCATGATCGCTTGAACCGATGGAACAGTATTTTGGTGCGGAGTCATTTGGATGCGGTTATAAGACCTGGGTTTGGGTTAGGTGCAGTCAGTATGACTAACTCAAACCCAGGTTTTGAAGCGATTTTTACCAGACCGGATGCGCAGCTCCACCAAACACGGTACCGCCATAAACAGACATGGCATCTTCATAGAGATGGCTGGCGTGGGCGCCGATGGTGAGTAGATCGCGGGTGAACATTTCGACCGGGTCGCCTTTGAATAGGGCCGTCGCGCCGAGGGCCTGGCTGGCTTCGGTGGCTATTTCAACGCCGTTTCGGGCCATCTGACCGCGGATGGCGTACATCAGGGCCTTCTCTTCGTCGGTGGTGGTGGTTTGATTATTGGCTAGCCAGGTTTCGAGGATGCCGTTGTAGCGGTCGGCGAGGCCTTCCATTTCAAGCAACTTCATTTGTAACCGCGCCATCACAGCCGGCATTGGGCCGCTGGTAGCAGCGCTGGTGCCACCGGTGAACACCCGGGTGCGGGTGGCGGTGCGTTCTTTAAATTCTCGAACCATACGGTCGGCACCGCCGAGGCAAACGGCGGTAAATGCGCTGGCAAAGAACGGTAGAAAGGGCATCCGATACATAGGTTCGTCGGCATCGAATTCGCCGCCCATGGGCGCGCCACTGCCGAATACTCGACTTGCCGCCAAAACCCGATGCATAGGGATATAGGCTCCATCGAGTTTAACGCCGTGGCTACCGGTGCCGCGCAGACCCAGAGTGTCCCAATTATCGATGATTTCGCATTCGCTGCTGGGCACCGCAAAAATGCAATATTCCGGGGCGTTGGCATCCGGTAACTGGGCGACGCCGCCCAGGCCAATCCAGCCGCAATGGCGGATGCCGCTGGCAAAATTCCACTGGCCGTAAATACGAAAGCCTTCGCCGTCGGCTTCTACTCGGCCGACGGGTGCAAGCACATCGCCGATCAGTTCGCCGCTATTAAGCAGTTCATCTCGACCCTGGGGTGACATGTAACTGACCCAGACCTCATGAATGGAGAAAAAATAGGATAACCAACCGGCCACCATGTTGTGGCTGGCAATGATGCGGATCATTTCATAATAGGTTTTGACATCGGTGTTAAGGCCGCCATTGCGCTTGGGCTTCCAGAGGTCAGGAATCTGGGCGTTTTTGATGGTCTGCACCAGACGAGCAGAAATATCCCGGTTAATGTCCGCCTCAAGCGCGCCTTGTTCTGCCACTTTGCCGATGGCCTCTGCTCTGGCGAGGAATTCATCGCGATTAAATTCGGCAACTTGCGGGAAAGTGACGGCGCTGTCGGCGCTGGAATTGTTCATTCGGTAGCTCCAGGTTTATTTTATATAGCTTTGAAATCTGAATCGGGATTATGCCTAATGAGAACGGGTGGGTGGCAATTATGGCTCACTGGATTCAGTCGTTTGGTCATGGACAGGCGCAACGTGAATTTGGAGTCGGCCAAACTGGCTAACGGCGGGTTTTGTTGGATTCAAATTTATGGCCATTTTAAACGGATGATACATTCGGGCACGGTTCTGCTATGGCCGATCCTGCCTGTAAACAGGTGATCGCATGCTCTGTTTATAACCAGCAATAGGCTATTTGGTTTATCTTTAGCCGCTGATATCTTTTTCATTTCTGCTGTTGTTTTGGTGCCCACTCCCATGTCTACAGATCCGGTTGTCATCCCGCTATTTAATTTACTCCTGGTGTTAATCCCGGTCGTGGTGGTGTTGTTGGTGCTGCTGCGCTGGTCACTTCATTCGGCCAATGCGCTCTACTCGGTGGCTCGAATGGGACTGCAATTAGCGTTGATTGGCTTTTTGCTCGATTCGATTTTTGATGGTTCGAGTCATTGGTTGGTGCTGCTGGTACTGACAGTGATGGTGGTTGCCGCCGCCTGGATAGCCCTGGGCACAGTCAAGCAGCAGCGCAAAAAATTATTCAGTCGGGCTTTTTTGTCGATTCTGCTGTGTGGCGGAAGTGTGCTCTGGTGGGTGGTCATTGTGGTGCTTGAAGAGCCGTCGCTATGGGCCCCAAAGGTGGCCATTCCACTAGCCGGAATGATTTTCGCCGGTGCCATGAACTCGATCAGTCTGGCCGTAGAACGGCTGCAGGCCGAGTTGGCCAGTGGCGCTAAACCCGAGAGTGCACGCAATACCGCCATGCGGACCGCGATGATTCCGGTGATTAACTCGATGTTCGCCGTAGGCCTGGTCTCGTTGCCCGGTATGATGACCGGGCAGATACTATCCGGGGTGTCGCCGTTGATAGCAGTGCGCTATCAGGTGGTGGTGATGTGCATGTTATTTGGCACGTCGGGGTTGGCAACGGCGCTATTTTTAAAACTGGCATTACCATTCATGTCGGTACTCAAGCAGCATGAAACGAATCAAAGGGAATCAAAGTGAACCAGCACCATAAGATTAATTATGTCGAGCTACCCGTAGGTGACCTGGCGTTAGCAAAAACCTTTTTCAGCACCGTATTCGGTTGGTCTTTCACCGATTATGGTGCCGAATATTGTGCGTTCAGCGGTGCCGGAATCGATGGTGGCTTTTTTCAGTCCGATTTCTGTGTCTCCACCGAGGTGGGTAGCGTGTTGCTGGTGATCTACAGCAACAACCTTGAGGCGACCCAGGCCGATATTGAAGCGGCCGGTGGCGAGATCATTAAGCCGATTTTCAGTTTTCCCGGCGGTCGGCGGCTGCACTTTATTGACCCTAACGGCAATGAGTTTGCGGTCTGGTCAGAGTAGGTTGTTGGCTAGAGTAAGGAGGCGGTCAGGGTAATCTGCTGGTCACTTAATTCTCCGCCTTTATTATCGGCGGTGGACTGAGTCGGGGGATGGGGGTTCCTCGTTGCTCCATTTTTCTGTTTTTATCAGCGTGGTTTGTGTGCTCGGCCCCTGCGCCAGTCGTGAGGTGGCCTTGTTTAGCGTGAGCATCTAACGGGATCATGTATAGTTCGTCCCATATTGGAACAAAACCCGGATTTTGGGTGACGGTTTTCTCGATTTAATTGTTTATATTTATAAGGGCTAATAATGCGCGTAGTCACTATTTCGAAAATATTGGTTATTAAATTTACATTGATTATTTCATTTAATGCTGCGGCGATTAATTGTTCTGACCAATCGGCAAACTATAAGAAAGATGCTGATGCATATTATGTGATTGATGATGCTGAGCCGTTAACTAAAAATCAGCAAGCGGATATTGATAAATTTTTTTCCTCTATTGTTAAAAAAACAATTAATGGTAAAGGCGTGATCACCCATTGTGTGGGTGCGGAGAAAACCGCGCTAAAAAAGGTTGAGTACGAGACGGTCAGGCTTAAGACCAAACAGGATTTGGACGGCAGGGTGGTCTTGGATTTTAGATCTAAAATTAAAGGTGATAAATCAGTTAAAAATGAGAAAATACGACTTTTTGGTAGCCATAATTCACATTTCATCGATGAGCAAACTGGTAAATCCTTAATCATCAATTCTAAACTGAGAAAAAGAGTCGGATATAGAAAAAATGCGGTAATCAATGAAGAAGTTATTAAGATTACTTTACTCGGTAAAACCCTGGTGATTGAAGTGACTCGTTATGTGGGTGGTCTTTTTGGCGTTAATCATGTACGAACATTTAAGTTATAAATTTTCAGAGACTTCTCAACTAAGCCAGATTTTATTTTGATTTAGATAAGGACACTGAATTACTTATTGATTGATTTTACTCAATGCTTTAATCGCTGCTACCTATAGATAGCCTGGAGACACTAGATGGCAAGTCAACTATTTGATGGAGTCGTCATTGTTACCGGAGGTGGAAGTGGATGAGGGCGGGCCATGTCGATCGCTTTGGCCCAGGCTGGAGCCCGGGTGGTGATTGCCGAAGTCAATCAGTAGCGTACGGATGAAGTGTTGGCTGAGGCAGGTGAAAAAAGTCTGCTGGACCAAAG
>JAHRWJ010000324.1 GCA_019090185.1 Immundisolibacteraceae bacterium | reverse complement strand
ATCACCCTGCTGATCCCGACTCACCACCACCGGCGTATCACCGATATAGGTGGTGACGTAATCACCTGGTTCAGGTAACTCAACCTCAAGTGCGGCGTAATTCCAGGTAGAACCGCGAAATATTGCTTCCTGCTCGCGCTGATAAATAGCCGGATCAGTAAATAGCCGATAAGGCACCCGGGTCACCCCGTCGTCAGGCCAGGTGAGGTCACTCTCAAGTTGATTGTCAGCCGCGTTCATTGGTACTTACCTACTATTTTCATTTTGGAAACCCTGTTTAATTCCAATCTGGCTAATTCCAAGTAACCATTCACCAGGCAACTAATCGAAATCAACCCATACAGTCGCCAGGCCGCTGGCTGGTTTCTATTCTGGTTTCTATTCTGGTTGCTCTACTGGCACCTCTTTTGGCAATCACCAAAACTCAGTGAAAAACCTTACTCGATGGCTCTGCAACTTTAGCTGCTGGCACCAGGTTTAACGCCAGCCCCCATTTAGCCTGATCGCTACACTTAACCAGCAAATCACAAAACCCGTGCAAGAGTGGCATTCCCAGCTGCAGGCTTAACCCTTTATCGTCACTACTATGCAGCGCCAACACCACGCCGCCTTTTGGCGCTGGAGTCACCCCCAGTTTGGCAATCAACAGGGGCTCTTCACCAAGCGGAAAATTCGGTTCGGCAGCAGACTCAAAGCGTTTTTCAGACTGCACACCGGCCACAGCCTGCTGATGTTTAAAGGCCGCTTCTGCTTGATGACGGAGCGGGTTTTCAGACTTGCCAGCCAGTTCATTGCCCTCAGCGTTGCCGGCCCTTCCAGCACCATCAGTACCTGCATCATCAAGTGCAGGACCCAAAAGATGTTTACCCAGAGGTTCCGCCAGTAAACCGACCAGCCGCCGGGTTAGCCAGAAACGAAATTCACCGCTATCGCCAGCAGCAATGCGCAGCAACAAACGGTCCGCTAGGGGCTGATAAGTAACCTGCAGTTGTTGAATATTCACCCTGATCCTTGTTTATTAACCTGCGACTAACTTGCCGCTGACAACCCGTGAGTAGTACCAAGTATTTATCTTACCGCTAGCCGATTGGATTGGCAGCCATCCGCCATCTAAAACCGGCACCCCAGCTTCATAAACAGCAACAGCTGTTAGAGTGACGCTCCTGTCCCCTTTGATGGGGAATCTCCAACAACCCGATCAAACCGGCCGCTCTGTGCCAACCGAAACAACTTCGATAGCTCGCGGGTTAAAGCCAGCTCATCGAGCCACATGACGGGCCAACCGGATTAATGATTCAGCCAATTCGGCCATCATCCCTCTGGGCAGGGCCATCCAACTTTTTCATAGCCAATAGAATTGACCGCACTGACTTAAATTTTCTTGATCAGCTCACCAAAAGGAAACAGAAACCCATGTGCGAACTGCTCGGCATGAGTGCAAACGTACCAACCGACATCACCTTTAGCTTTGCCGGCTTAATGCAGCGTGGCGGTGCTACCGGTCCCCATCGCGATGGCTGGGGAATTTCCTTTTATGAGGGCAAGGGCTATCGTGACGTACATGACCCTGAACCCAGCGCAGACTCCAAACTTGCCCGCTTCATGCAGGGCTACCCGATTAAAAGCCATACCGTCATCTGCCATATCCGCAAAGCCAACAGGGGACGTGTCTGTTTAGAGAATACCCACCCCTTCTCCCGTGAACTTTGGGGACAGACCTGGTCATTTGCGCATAACGGTCAGCTCAAGGGCATCAAGAAGTGGCCACTTCAACACTACTTGCCTGTTGGCACCACCGATAGCGAACATGCCTTTTGCTGGCTACTCGACCAGATCCGCCGGCAATTTCCAACTCCGCCCCGGCAGCGCAAAAAACTTTGGACATTTATCGAAGCTCAGGCTGATACCATCGCAACATTAGGTGTTTTCAACATTCTTATGAGTGACTCCAAATCACTATATAGTCATTGCAGCACTAAACTGGCCTGGCTGACCCGGCAAGCCCCGTTTGGCGACGCCCAGTTGCTGGATGCAGAAATGACCGTCGACTTTGCTCAGGAAACTCAGCCCAACGATGTCGTCACCGTTATCGCCACCCAACCACTGACGAAGAATGAACCGTGGCAACCCATGCATAAAAATCAGTTCACGGTTTTCCAACAGGGCAAAGTGGCTTACCAGTCAAAATTGCAATAGCCCGGTTCGCGGAGATACTCACCGACAACCAGTTGCTAATGGTTAAATAAAGAGCCACATGCTGAATAATCCGCCCGTTCAAGGGCGGCCCAGTAAAGTATCGCCCTAGGCTAACTCACCACTCTCCCGAGAAAATAATCATGCAAAACATCATCATCGTCTGCCCGCAGTGCGGTGGCTCCAACCGCGTGCCCCAGCAGCGACTGAGCGAAAACCCAGTGTGCGGCAAATGCAAACAAGCGCTATTCACCGGCAAGCCCCTCGCCCTGACCGACGCTAATTTTAATCAGTACCTCAACAGCAATGAATTGCCACTGGTGGTTGATTTCTGGGCAGACTGGTGTGGCCCCTGCAAAATGATGGCCCCTGCTTATGAACAGGCCGCTGCGCAGATAGAACCCAGAGCCATACTGGCCAAAGTTGATACCGAACAGAACCCGAAATTGGCGCAACGTTTCGCCATCAGGAGCATCCCTACCCTGATGATTTTCAAGGCAGGTAAGCAGGTCGCTACCCAGGCCGGCGCCATGAGCCTGCCCCAGCTAACCCAGTGGATTGAGGCGCAGCTGTAAGCATGGAATTGCGGCTAGCCCTGAACGGTTAATAACCGCAGCAAAGATGGTTTGCTTGCTCTACTAACGCAATCAGCCATAAGCTGTTGCGGCGCAAATCCAAACCAACCAACAACCAGCGCGAATATAAAAAAAGGGAGAAAATTGAGATGGCCTTACAGACGGTTTTCGTTACCAACAGAGCGTTAAACAGAGGTAAAGACCGTAAAAAACGCCTATTCGGCAAGAGCCGCGCGAAACATGGCGCGATCTATTTCGCCGACGCACAGCAACATGACAAAGAAAAAACCCGTCGCTATAAAATCAACAACAAAATCAGTCGCACCCGTACCACCATTAAAAAAACTTACCAACTTGAATTAAAGCCTTCCGACCAGCACAGCAGCTACCTTCAGGAGCTAGTCGCCAATACAGACAACGATCGACCCTGGGTGTTTTTCCTGCATGGCAATAATCAGACCTTAAGCAAGAACCTGGTTAAGAGTCGAAAAATTCAAGATCAATATCAGGTCAATATGGTGATTTTTTCATGGCCCTCAAAGTCCTATGACCCAACGCTAATTTCCCAATTACCTGTAACGTTACCGGTGGCTGTTAACCCAACCCCCGCCAGCATTGCAAAATGGATGGTTAAGGGCGCGGTCAAGAAAAAGGTTCGCCAGTACAAAACCGCCAGAATAGAAGCTGAGAAAACCGTTCCTCAGTTTATCGACGCTTTTAATCTCGTTCAAAACGAACTATTTGAGCCACTCAAGCAAGGGCTAAACCCCCACACCTGCTTGCTGGTTCACAGCCTGGGCCACCGGGTGCTGCGTTTGGTAACTGAAACAGTCACGCCTTCGCTGGCTAACTACCAATTCAATAGCTGCCTGCTCCACCAGGCCGACGAAGCAGACCACAACCACCAATCCTGGGTGGCACAACTACCCATGGTTGCCAGCGACCATACCCACGT